>CAYGNB010000225.1:0-5470 GCA_964351135.1 uncultured Rhodobacterales bacterium
AAATTCGTGGTGCCGTCCAGCGGATCGACGATCCAGCGCCGGGTCGGGTCCTGTCCGGGGATCTCGCCGCCTTCCTCGGCCAGCCAGCCATAGGTGGGGCGCGCGCCCAGCAGTTCCTCTTTCAGGATTTCCTCGGCGGCGATATCGGCCTTGGACACGAAATCGCCCGCGCCCTTCATCGACACCTGCAGGTTCTCCACCTCGCGGAAATCCTTGACCAGCGACCGGCCCGCCTTGCGAGCGGCCTTCATCATGACGTTGAGATTTGCACTGCCGACCATGTCAATGGCTCCGTTGAGGTGAAGCCGCGCATATACGCGCGCCTTTCGCGGTTGCCAAGTCCCGGCTTCTGTCGCAGCGTCAGGGCGGAGGCGGGCTTGTAACGCCGGTCCCGGGGCCGCACCGTTGGCGCAAACAATCCCAGAGGAGATTCCCATGTCCGATCAGATGTTCCGTATTGCGTTGGCAAGCCGCCCCAATGGGGCGCCGAACGTGGAAAACTTCAGCCACGAATCCGCGCCCGTTCCGGTGCCCGCCGACGGCGAGGTGCTGGTGCGCGTGCACTATATGTCGCTCGACCCCTATATGCGCGGGCGGATGGACGATGCAAAATCCTATGCCGCGCCGGTGCCGATCGGCGGCACGATGGAGGCCGGGGGCGTGGGCGAGGTGATCGCCTCCAATTCGCCGGCCTTCAAACCTGGCGACTTCGCCTTTGGCATGTTCGGCTGGGCCAGCCACGGTTGTCTGCCCGCCAACCAGTTGCGCAAGCTCGACCCGGCGATGGGGCCGATCACCGCCGCGCTGGGCGTGCTGGGCATGCCCGGCTTTACCGGCTGGTTTGGCCTGACCGAGCTGGGCAGGCCCAAGGCGGGCGAGACGCTGGTGGTGGCCGCCGCCACGGGGCCGGTCGGCTCGATGGTGGGGCAGGTGGCCCGGCTGGCCGGTCTGCGCACCGTGGGCGTCGCGGGCGGCGCCGACAAATGCAAGCTGGCCACCGATATGTTCGGTTTCGATGCCTGTCTGGATCACCGTGCCTTCGACACTGCGTCGGACCTTCGTGCGGCGCTGGCCGCCGAATGTCCGGGCGGTGTCGATATCTATTTCGAGAATGTCGGCGGCAAGGTGCTCGAAGCGGTGTTTCCGCTGATGAACCCGTTCGCCCGGATCCCGATCTGCGGCATGATCGCGTGGTATAATGCCGGCGCACTGGGCGCGGGTGCCTCGGGCGGCGGGCTGACCGCCCCGGCGCTGTGGCGGTCGATCCTGGTGAAGTACATGTCCGTCAACGGGTTCATCATCTCGAACCATTTCGACCGCTTTCCCGACTTCCTGTCGCAGGTGGCCCCCAAGGTCGCATCGGGTGAAATCCGGTTCCTCGAGGATATCGCCGAAGGGCTGGAGAACGCTCCGGCGACCTTTATCGCGATGCTGGACGGCGGCAACACCGGCAAGCAGATCGTCAAGCTGATCTGAGATAGCGGGCGGGCGCGAGGACGAGCGCCCGCCCGCGCCCTATGTTGTTATGGCGGCGCTCAGTGATCCGCGCCGCGTATCCGGTCGATGCTCAGCGGGCCGGGACCGGCAAAGACAAGGTAGAGGAAGAAGAAACAGTAGAGGATCGCCGCATCACCGCCATTGTTGACGGGAAAGAAATCACGCGGCGCATGGGCCAGCCAATAGGCAAAGGCCATCAGCCCCGACGCCAGAAAGGCTGCGGGACGCGTGAGCAGCCCCAGCGCGATCAGCGCGCCGCAGACCAGTTCGATGACGCCCGCGATCCACGACAGGGAAAAGGCTTCGGTTGCGCGTTCGGTGGCCGGGAACCCCAGCAGTTTCTGCGTTCCGTGCGCCATGAACACCAAACCGGCCATGATGCGGGTCACACTCAGCGCCAGGGGCGCCAGCGAATTCAGCCGTTCGATCATCTGGTTGCGTTCCTTTTGGTTCCGATGAGTACCCGTCTAATTTTCTCAGGTATTGGCGCCAATTACAATCAACTTCACTAATCGCTTGCAACGGCAGGTTGCAATTGCGTTCCGGGCCTTCGGATCGGGGCCGTTCAGCGAAGGTGATAGGTCAGCGCCGCCGCGATCAGCAGCCGCAGCTTGTCGTCATCGGGGCTCTGCCCCGGTCGGAACAGAACCGCGCGGTTGCCTTCATAGTCGAACGCATCGGGAAACAGGCTGCGAAAATCGGGCAGGATCGTGGTCTGACAATGCACATAGAGTGCATGACCGCCGGTCTTGGGCAGCCCCAGCCGGATCGTCGAGCCTGATTTGGTGTCGGGTGTCAGATAGGCCGGTTGGCCCCAGCGCAGCGCTTCCTCCACCCGGCCGACGCCGGGTATCTCGGCCGCGACCTCGAAGATGAGGCGCCGCAATTCGAGCAAACCGGCGCGTTCCGCGTCGGGAAACCTGGCAAAGACCTGTTCGACTTCAGCGGATTGGAACGGGGGGGAGATCGCAGTCATGGCTGCAGTCTAGTCCCGATCTTCCCTGCTGCGAAAGGGCGCGTCGGGCAATGTGACCGGCTGAACGGTCGTCAGCGGACCGGCGCACCCAAAAGCGTCGTCATCCCGGCGGCGCAATACCCGATCAGCTTGTCGATCAATGCCGCGCGGTCCGGTTCGGGGGTGTCAGGGGTCAGCGCAGTGATCCGCCATTGCGAGGTGCACAGCGCCAGCATGGCCGAAACCGAAAACACCATACCTGCGGCCACATCCTCGGGGCTGGCGTCGGGATAACTGGCCGACAGCCGCCGGGCATAGGTCATGGCGACCGGGTCGTAGAGCCTGGCCGTCAATTCGCTCCAGCGCGGATCGGCCGAAACGATGGCGATCAGCCGCGCATAGGCCATCCATTGCGGGTCGTCGCCAAAGGCCCGGTCGAGCAGCGGCATGGCGAAGGCCGCGATCAGCTCGGTGGCCGGATTGTGCGGGCAGGGGCCAACCGCCTCCAGCGCGGCAATACGCGCGGTCGAAAGCTCGTCGGCCCGACGGGTAACGATCCGTTCGAACAACTCCTCCTTGGAGCCGCCGTGAAAGTTCACGCTGGCCTTCTGGACCCGCGCGCGTTCGGCGATGTCACGGATCGAGGCGCCTTCGAATCCCCGCTCGGCAAAGACCTGTTCGGCGGCATCGAAGATTCGCGCTCTCGCTTCGAGAGATCGCCGGGACGGCGCCCTTTTTCTTTTTGTTACAGCATGTTGAGCCATTTCAAGAATCATCTTGCCTTATTTTGAACGTTCGTTCAAGATAAATAAATTCGTGTAGGAGTTACTATGACTGGTATCAATGGACAGGCGGGAACGGCCGCCGGCGACGATGCCTTTGCCCTGATTGGTGCCGGACCGATGGGTCTGGCGATGGCAAAGACGCTGCTGGAACAGAACATCCCGTTTCAGGGTTTCGAACTGGCCGACGATGTGGGTGGGCTGTGGGATATCGACGCCCCACGGTCGACCATGTACGAAAGCGCACATCTCATTTCGTCCAAAAAGATGACTGAGTTTTCCGACTTTCCGATGGGTGACGACGTGGCCGAATACCCGTCGCATCGCGAGATGAAGAAGTATTTTTCCGATTTTGCGCGGCATTTCGATATCTATCGGCATTTCCGATTTGGCACCGAGGTGATCGGGGCGCGCCCGCTGGACGGCGGCGGCTGGATTTTGCGCTGGCGCGAAAAGGACGGCTCCGAGCACGAGCGCAGCTTTGCCGGGCTGCTGATCGCCAACGGCACCCTGTCGGAACCGAACATGCCCCAATTCGACGGCACGTTCGATGGCGAGCTGATCCATGCCTCGCAGTACCGCTATCCGACCCAGTTCGCGGGCAAACGGGTGCTGGTGGTCGGTGCGGGCAACTCCGGCTGCGACATCGCGGTGGACGCGATCCATCACGGGGTGTCCTGCGATATCTCGATGCGGCGCGGTTACTATTTCGTGCCCAAATACGTCTTTGGACAGCCGGCGGACACGATGGGGGGCAAGATCAATCTGCCCATGTGGCTCAAACGCCGGATCGACGGGACGTTGCTGAAATGGTTCGTGGGCAACCCGCAGAAATACGGCTTTCCGAAACCCGATTACGCGCTCTACGAATCCCACCCGGTGGTCAATTCGCTGATCCTGTTCCATGCCGGGCATGGCGACTTGCAGGTCAGGCCGGATATCGACCGGCTGGACGGCAAGGTGGTTCATTTCCGCGATGGCAGCAGCGGCGAATACGACATGATCCTGGCCGCGACCGGATACCGGCTGCATTACCCGTTCATCGCCCCCGAATTGCTGAACTGGCAGGCGGATGCCCCGCACCTCTATCTCAACTGCATGCATCCTGACCGTGACGATCTGTTTGTTCTGGGCATGGTCGAGGCATCGGGGTTGGGCTGGCAGGGCCGCCACGAACAGGCCGAGATGGTCGCGCGCTACATCGCCGGGCTTCGTAACGGCAGCAGGGCCGCGCAGCGCCTGCGCAAGCGCAAGGCGAAAGAGTTCGGGCGCGCCACCGGCGGCATGAACTATATCGATCTGCCGCGCATGGCCTATTATGTCGACAAGGCGACTTATCGCCGTGAAGTGACGGGCGAAATTGCGGCCCTCAAGGCAGGTGCGTGATGGGAACGGTTGATGACGTAGTCCTGAATTTCGACGCGGGCAACCTGCGGATTCTGAACGCGATCCTGGCAATTCTCATGTTCTCGATCGCGCTGGACCTCAAGACCGCCGATTTCGGCCGGGTGCTGCGCGCGCCCAAGCCGCTGCTGGTCGGGCTGATGTCGCAGTTCCTGCTGCTGCCGGCGCTGACCTTCCTGATGCTTCTGGCATTCCGGCCCCAGCCGTCCATCGCGATGGGCCTGATCCTGATCGCCGCCTGTCCAGGTGGCAATATCTCGAATTTCATCACCCATCGGGCAGGGGGGAACGTGGCCTTGTCGGTGTCGATGACTGCCTTTGCCACCGTTTCGGCCATCGTGATAACGCCGGCCAACATTGCCCTGTGGGGGTATCTCTACACGCCCACGCGCGCCATCTTGCAACAGGTTCGGATCGACCCGCTAGCGGTGGCAATCACCGTGGGGGTGATGCTGGTGCTGCCGCTGATCCTGGGCATGGTGCTGAATGCCCGGCGTCCGGCGCTCGCGGCGCGGATACACCGGCCGATGCAATTGTTGTCGATGGCGATCTTCATCGGCTTCGTCGGGGCGGCATTGGCCGCTAACTGGGAATATATGGCGCAGTTCGCCGGTGTGATCGGCCTGTTGGTTGTGGTGCATAACGCGCTGGCCTTTACCGGCGGCTATACCATCGCCACCCTGGCCGGGCTGGCTGAACGCGACCGCCGTTCGGTCACCGTCGAAACCGGTATCCAGAATTCCGGTCTCGGGCTCGTGCTGATCTTCGCCTTTTTCGGCGGGCTGGGCGGCATGGCCGTCTCTGCTGCCTTCTGGGGGGTATGGCACGGGAT
>CAYGNB010000226.1:0-2043 GCA_964351135.1 uncultured Rhodobacterales bacterium
CGTCCCCGCCGGTCGAGGCCGGCATCACAACGCCCAAGACATGATCAGATCCCACGGACACAGGGCGACAATCCGAAAACGCAGATTGCAGCACCAGGCCGCGGCCGCCTGAACTCAAACAGAAACCGAACCAGAGCCTCCATTACGAAACCGCCCACGATGTCCGTAAAACTCTAAGAACGGGCAGATTCTGGTGGCGACGGTTCGGCCAGTCTTGTCTGTGCGACATCCCGGTCAGAAGTTCAGGTCTTTGGAAGCGACCTCATCAATCGAGTCAGTCCACTCACCGCTGTGGTTTCAGTAGTTCGTATAGTTCGGTTTGCGCTTTTCGGAGAAGGCCGCCATGCCTTCTCTCTGATCTGGAGTGCCGAAAAGTCCGTGGAACAGACGTCGCTCAACCTTCAAACCGGGAGCCAGGGGAGCTTCCGCCTGCTGGTTGACGGATTCCTTTCCGGCGAGAACTGCCAGACGCGGATTGGCCGAGGTGACCGATCCGATGCGGAGCGCCTCGTCCAGGTACGTCCCGTCTTCGACGACCTTCGTGATGATCCCCATACGTTCGGCCTCTTCGGCGCCGATCGTCTCACCGGTGAGGATGTAATACATGGTTTTGGCCTTGCCGACAACGCGCGTGAGACGGGCGGGGCCGCCAGCGCCGGGGATTACGCCGAGCGTCACCTCGGGCAATCCGAACCGGGCGGTGGTGTCGGCTACGATGATGTCGCACATGAACGAGATTTCAGTGCCGCCACCGAAGCGAACCCGCGAACCGCCGCGATGACAGGTTTTCTCAGCTCGGCAACCTTGTCCATGTATGCGCCAAGATCCGTGCGGTATGCGCTCTCAAAATCCAGGCTTGCGATCCATTTCAGGTCCGCCCTGGCGCAGAACGCCTTGTCACCACCGGCGAGGACCATGCATCCGATACTGTCATCGGCGTCGAACTCAGCAAGCGCATCGGTGACTTCTATCGCCACCTGCTCGTTGAGCGCATTCAGAGCGTCCGGGCGGTTGAAAGTCACGATGCCGACATTGCCATTGCGCTCTGTGAGCATGTATTTGTAATCAGACATTCTTTATCTCGCTTTCCAGTTTGGGGCGCGTTTTTCTGCGAACGCGCGCATGCTTTCTTTCGCATCTTCGGTACAGACCCTGATATCGGCGCCGAACGCCTGTTCCAGCCCGCCGCCGTTGCAATGGCCTTGGACCGCCGCGATCACGGGCTTGGTCAGGGTCAGCAGCCGCGTATACAGGCGATCAGCAAATCCTTGGGCCTCGGACGTACTGACCCATTTGACATCCGTGCCAGTGCAGAAGGCTTTTCTTTGCCACTGAGGATGCCCACCCTCAGTTCGGGATCGTTTTCAGGCTCATCCCAGGCATCCGCGATGGCGTTGTAGGCCTCACCGTCGCAGGCATTGTAGACTTCCGGGCGGTTGATCCTGACGTGGACGATGCCATCGGTTTTCTCGACCAAAACTTTTTCCATGGTTTACTCCTAATTTCTCCGCTTCGATCGAGGCTTGTGTCTCAGAGTTTGGCCGGGTCGGCCTTTCTCACGCACCTCAGGCCTCGATCTCGGGATTGGGGATCAGGCCGAGGCCGTCGAATCCGAAGATGATCAGCTGCACGGCCAGGGCGCAGAGCAACAGCCCAACGACGCGCACGAATATCTTGAAGATCGCCGGCGGGATCTTGGCGAAGATCTTGTCAGCGACCTTGACCTCGGTCTTGATCGTGTCGCCGATGTAGGCGATGCCGGGATACCGGATTTGCCGTAGCCATAGTTCATCACGTTGACGTTCATGCCCTGCGACTGGAAAATCAGCCAGGTGCTGATGACGAACGTCAGGTTGCCATGCGCGATCCGGTGCTTGATCGGCTGCGTCTTCGCGAATGCCTCATCCGTATGGTGTGGCATGAAGTCGCCGGAATGCATCGCGTGCATCACGACATCGGTTTCCGTGATGGTGCGACCCGCGGTCATGTAGGTGTCGCCGATCTCGAAGTCTTCGAGGAATTTGGGTTCATCTGCCATGAGTT
>CAYGNB010000226.1:2143-5464 GCA_964351135.1 uncultured Rhodobacterales bacterium
CTGCTGAGCCTTTCCCTCACCACCGATAGGTCATGTTGCGCGACGATGGTCTGCATCTCCTCGAAAAGCGCTTGGGCGTTCTTCAGCCGCGCTTGCGGTGTCGCGAACCGTTCATCGCCCTTCAGGTGGTCGGCGCCAAAGGCGTCGCGCAAGTTGCCGATGTTATCGGGGTTGAGTTCGACGATAATGACGTAGCGGCCATCTTTGGTCTTGAACCGCCCGCCGGTGACAGGGTTCGGCCATTCGTCCATGAAGAATTTCGGCATTGGCGCCGTACCGACCAGCACCGACTGCATCATGCAGGCGTTCGCCCAGAGACCGTTGTGCATGAGCGAGGTGAACACCTCGCACCCCTGGCCCGTGCGTTCCCGGTGGAACAGCCCGCCCAGCACCGCACCGGCCGGCGTCGACGCGGTTCCGAGATCGCCCAACCCCACCGGCAGCGCGACAGGATCCCCGTCTTTGGGGCGCAGTTCCTCCATGATGCCGGTCCGGGCATACCATGCGGTCGCATCGAACCCCGGAGCATTCCTGTCCGGCCCGTCGCGTCCAAAGCCGTTGATCGAAGCGTAGACGATCTTCGGATTGACCGCCTTGATGTCCTCGTAGGTATGCTTCAACGCTTCCTGCACCGGGCGCGGGGAGTTCGTCAGAAAGACATCGGCACCCGCCGCGAGCTTGTTCAGGGCGTCCTGGGCTTCCGGCTTCTTGAGATTCAACTCCATCGATTTCTTGGTGCGGTTCTGGATGAATGTCGTCCACGCCACCTTGCTGGGCGGCAGGCCGGAGGTCATGTGCCCGAACCGCCAGGGATCGCCGCTGAGCGGCTCGATCTTGATGACCTCCGCACCGAGATCGGCGAGGATCACCGTCGCGTTCGGCGCCGCAGCCATCGAAGCGACCTCGATCACCCTGATACCTTCAAGAATTCCCGCAATTGTCTTTCGTCCCTTGTTGCAGCGACCGTAAGAATGCCGCCCGCATTTTTCGTGTGAGGTGGTCGAGGAATTCGTCCTGAAGCCGGTCGAAGATTCTCTGATATTCGTCAGCGCGGTCCGGCATGTCCGTTCACCGGGCACGCGCAGCGTCGGCCATCTCCTCGCAGATGGATCGGAGCTCGGGGTCGTCTCGATACAGCCTTATGATGCTGAGTTCGAGCGGCGGAAACCGTGAGATCATCGTCTGCAGACATGCGTGAACCAGGTGTCCTCCCTTTGACGACACTTAGCAGATCAGGCACCCGACGTGTTCGTTGAAACATGTTGCAACGTCGGTGGCGCACCGATTGGTCAAGCCGTTAAGCGGTTGGGCCTGTGTTATGCTTCGTCTGTTCCGCAACGCATCGTGTCTGCTTCAATGGCCAATCTGGACGTCAACGATCAGCCCTCACTGAATGAAGCCGACATTCGTCGACAGCTTGAGCGAATCCTCGCGTATCCCGAGCTTCAGGCCAGCGGATCGCGCCGTGATATGCTGAGGCACATCGTCGAAGAAGCGCTCGCGGGCCGGTCCTCGCAAATCAAGGCGACCACCATCGCCATGGCGGTTTTCGAACGGGGTCCCGACTTCGATCAGCAGTCCGATCCCGTTGTCCGGCTGGAAGCCCGTAAACTGCGTAGGGATCTCGACAACTACTATGCCGGCGCAGGCAGGGAAGACCCGATCAGGATTGCCGTTCCAAAGGGGGGGCTAGGTTCCCGAGTTGTCCTCGCTGGAGGGCGACGAGGCCATGCATGTCACCCCCGAGAGCGCCGCCACCGCGCCTGTTGATCGCGGTAATGCTGATGTGCGACCTGCCGGCGCGCCGACATCGACCGTATTGCGCTATCGCAAAATTGTACCTGCTGCTGTGGCCGGCATCGCCTTGGTTGCCTGTATTGTCGTCGCACTGGTTTGGTCGATCCGCTCCGACCAGCAGAGCGCGGGTGTGGTCATGCCTTCTCAGGGCGTGACGATGCTGGTCGAAACGTTCGAGGCGCGCGCATCGGACGATCAGACGACGCTCATTGCCCAAGGCCTGTCTCACGAGGTCGCCACAGCCTTGCTCCGATTTCCTGATCTCCGCGTGCATTTGATGCCTGAGCCCATATCGCGGGAGGCAGGCGCAACGTTGCAAGGGAACGCGTCACCGCAGGGCGGGTTCGTCGTGACAGGAGCCGTCTGGAGGGAGTCTGGCGATGTCTTCGTCCGCGTTGAACTGATCCGCCGCGCGGACCAACAGATCCTCTGGAGCGAGCGGTATACCGAGGGTGCGGAAGCGCGAAGCCTGACCGAGATCCAGGACGAGATTTCTTCCCGCATCGCCTCGGTCGTCGGCCAGTAATATGGACATGCCATGCAGGACATCCGCGCGAACTACGAGCGCAATAGTGGCGAGCCGAGCCTCCGTGGTTTTGCCTGCGTGGCGAGCGCGCAGATCTATCGGCGCACCTATCGCGCGGCGGGGTGTCAGGCGGTGCGGGAGTGTCTCGAGGAGACAGTTCGCAACGAACCCGACTACACCCGCGTGTGGGCCATGCTCGCCTATCTGCGTAATGACGCAGCCCGGTTCGGTCACGACACCGAGCGGTCTAGGGAAGCGGCTTTCGATCTTGCCCGTGCGGCGGCGCTGCGGGCGCTGGACCTCGATCCGCATGACACCGACGCGTTGCAGGCGATGTCGCACGTGGAGCAGTATTCCGGCGATCTTGAGCGATCGATCGAATACGCACGCAGGGCAGTCGAGGTGAACCCGAACGATCCCGCTACGCTCGCCAATCTCGGCATCCGCTATGCCATCGCGGGTCGCTTCGATGAGGCTGTCCCCATCACGCAGCGAGCGATCGACAAATCCGTGGCGCCGCAACTGTTCTACTTCCACGTGCTCGCGGCGCACTACCTGCTCGAAGAGGACTGGCAGGCCATGCTTAATGCGGCGGAACGGGCATCGGCTGACGACTGGTCTTTCGGTCAAGCTCTGATCGCCATTGCTCAAAGCAAGTTTTCCAATCAAAGGGCAGCCGGGATCGCCCTTGAAAAATTGGCCGAGCTGGACCCGATTCTGTCCGAAAATCCTCGAGCCTGGCTGGAAAGCCACAAAATAAACTCGTTACTCGTCGAGGCAGTCGTCGCCGGCCTTTCGACGGCAAACGCGGCTCAGAAAAGAGGAGTGCCATAATTTAGACGGTACCCGGGTGCCGGCACCTCGAGAGAATAGTGAACCCGAATCGAGCCCTCCTTGCTGCACCCGAGCGATCGACTGAAATCGGCGGGGCTTGGGCCTAGAAATTGTCGGGCGGGGCGCTTCTTGCTTCCTTTGCGAGGCAGGCGATGTCGGGCGAT
>CAYGNB010000227.1:0-5457 GCA_964351135.1 uncultured Rhodobacterales bacterium
GGTGATCGCCGCGCGATGAAGAAGGGCGACATTCTGACAGTTGTGATCGAAATCGACGAAAAGGCCGAGATTTCGAATGACAGTGCCAGGGCGCGCAACGGAACGGAGGAACTGGAGATCCCGCAACTGTTCGGACTTCCGCAGCGCGTGGATCAGAAGCTGCCGGAAGGTGCATCGATGGCTGAGGCGGTGACGATCGGATCGAAAAGCCAGAGCAACGGGAAAGGGTCTGTCAAGCGCAAGGAGAAGCTCACGCTGCGTGTCGCCGCCACCGTTGTCGATGTCCTGCCGAACGGGGTGTTGTCGATTTCCGGCTCGCAGGAACTGCGGGTCAATTTCGAGCTGCGCGAATTGCTCGTATCTGGCTTTGTACGCCCCCAGGATATCTCGCGCCAGAATGAAATCACCTATGACAAGATCGCATCCGCCCGGGTTTCCTATGGAGGCAGAGGGCAGATCACGGATGTGCAGCAGCCACGATACGGCCAGCAGATCCTGGATGTGGTGCTCCCGTTCTAGGCATGATCATGGTTTCCAAAATCCTCCCGCTCATACTTGCGCTTGTCGGGACCTCTGCAGGAATGGGGGCTGCGTTCTGGATGGGCGTGCCGTCGCAGAGTGACGCGAAAGCCGGGATTGAGCACAAGGATGACCACGGAAAGGACGTCAAGCAAGGCGAAACGGAGTTCGTCAAACTGAACAATCAGTTCGTCGTCCCGGTGATCGAGGGAAATGGAGTCGACGCGCTGGTGGTGATTTCCCTGAGTCTCGAAGCCAAGAACGGTCACCGAGAGCGGATATACCGGCAAGAACCCAAGCTGCGGGATGCATTCCTGCGGGTTCTGTTCGATCACGCCAATATGGGCGGCTTCGACGGGCGGTTTACGAAGTCCGAGACCCTGGATCTGTTGCGAACGGCCCTGCTCGAAGTGGCCCGGCGCCAGTTGGGAGACAGCATCGCGGACGTTCTGATCACCAACCTGGCACGTCAGGACGAATGATTGTTTCGGGATAGGGGCCGCGAATTCAAGGCGCGTGGTTCTGAAGCGTTCCGTATCGGTTCTCATGTGGCTGGGTGAAATAGGCGTGCGAATTGACCGGTTGGGGCACCCAGAGCCGATACAGCCAACACCAGTACCAACGAACCAGCGTCGCTCCGCAAATGCACAGAGATCAAAGAAAAGGCGTGGATATGATATGGGCTGGTCGGTTGTGCGCACCGCGAGTCACATTACTTGCTTCAAGCTTGGGAGGCCTGCAGCAGTGAAAGCGCGACGGCCTGTGGTGACGCGGCCTGACTGGCATCGCGGATCTGGGCCTGCACCAGGAAGCGATCAGTGAACTCAGCCAGTTTTTGTGGATCCGAAAACTGGCCGACAGTGTTGTCTCCAAGGATGCGTGCCGTCTTGTCGCGCAAGATTTCCATTTGCTTTTCGATATCCAGCTGTCCGAATGACGACGGCAGGGACAGCGCGGTTTCGAACATGTTGCGCAACGGTGGCAGGCTCATCAGAGTGTACCACTTTGTTTCTTCGCTGACGTCATCCGCCGACAGTTCCGCGAGTTCGCGCTGTGCATACAGCGCAACCCGCATATCGTTGTCTTGTTCCCCAACCGCCGCTTCGAACATTTGTACGCGGAAACGTTCGGCCAGGTGGGTCATTGCGCCGGCGTCGCCGGTGTTCGGTGACTGCCCCGGGCCAAAGCCGAAAGCGTCGCTCAGATCGCGATATCTCTGGTCGGTGAGGCGATTTGCCAACGCGTCGTCGCTGGAGGTTCCGTCTTCGAGTATCTTTCTTACGAAGTAGCGATTGTCGATATCGTCCTCGAGACCAAAGGCGCCAAGCGCGACCTGCAGTAGCCGCCGATCTGCCACGAGGTCGGCAGCGGAGGATACGTCCGCGATCCTCTCCAGAAAATAATCGGTATCGCGCGCAACCGAGGGTGACTTGGTGTAGGTGTCAATCTGCGCGTCATAGGTCCGGGTCAGGAACCTCCAGGCCACCAGCCCGCTGCCGGCGACGACCGGTGCAAAGGTCATGTCGGACGCAGGGCGAAGAGGCGCTCCTCCCTCGGCAGCAACCGTCGGAGCGCCTTGAGGCACTTGTAATGTTGGTCGTGGACGAGAGCGTCCGTCGCTTCGGCGAGTGAGGTTCTGCTGTCGAAATCGGTGAATACCTGGCTCAGTTCCTCGATCGAACGGAGCAGCGACATTCTGGCCGGTTCGGCCGGACTGTCCCCGGACAGGATGAGTTGTGCGGCATAGCAGACACGACGAACCGGCGTGTTGGCCTGCTCGGGGTGAATCGCATCCCGAAGTCTGAGGATGTTCGCCTCCGGCGTGATGATAGCCAGCCGGCTGCGGCGATCACCGTTTTCAATTACGGCTCCGTTGATCAGGATCCGCTCCTTCGGGGCCAGTTTCAGGATCAGGCCGCCCATGTCAGGCCGCTCCGCCGCGCAGACCGCGCATAACTGCGGTGTTGATATCCAGCAGCGGCGTGATTTCGCCGCGACGGGCCAGAACTTCGCTCGTATGATGATGCGTGAATTCGGCCAGATAGAAAATCCGGGCCTTCAGGTCCTGCGGCAACGGGTTGGCGGCATCCGAAACATCGGTCGCAAAGATCCGCCACAGTTTCTTGTTGTCATGCAGCGCTTCCGCGAGGGCCGGGAAATTGATCGGTGTCTTCTCAGCTTCGGTGCGAAGACGATGCGTGATTTTCGCGACGGCCTCGTATTCCTTGTCGCGCGCAGTTCGCGTTGGCGTGGCTGCGGACGAATAGGCGTGCATGGCTTGGGTCCGGATGTTCAATTTAGGCCTCGATCAAGCTGTGAGCTGGAGTAACCGGGGGACAACCGGTGCCCCCCGGTCAGGTTGCTTAACGGAACAGCGACAGGATCGTCTGCGGCGCCTGGTTTGCGATCGACAGTGCTTGGACACCCAGTTGCTGTTGCGTTTGCAGGGCCTGCAGGCGGGCCGACGCCGCTTCCATATCCGCATCGACCAGGGTGCCGATGCCCGATTTCATCGCATCCATCACCTTGCCGACAAAGACATTCTGACCCTCGATCCGCTTGGCGGACGCACCGAGCGCTGCTGCCCCGTCAACCGCTGTCTGGATCAGCGTTTCGATGTCGTCGATCGATGCCGCCGCCGTGGTTGCATCGGTCATGTCCACGGTCGTCAGGTCGAGATTCGCTTCGAAATTGACCGATGTCACGGCGATGGTGCCGGTCGTTACCGCTCCGCTGGCATCACGGTCAAGCGAGGACAAGACGGTCATGTCGCCCCCGGCAGTGTTCAACAGGTTCTTTCCGTTGAACTGCGACCCATTGATGATCGACGTGATTTCCAGTTTCATTTCATCGACTTCGGCTTCGAGCTTGGCGTGGTCGACATTTTCGCCGTTTGCGGCGATGACCTTGTCTTTCATGTCGGTCAGGATATCGGCGATCCGTTCCGCCCCGGCGCTCGCCACGGCGACGGTGGATTCACCCAGCGACAGCGAATCCGATATCGCATTGAAACCGGACACGTCCGATTCCATCACCTTGGAAATGGCCCAAAGTGCCGAGTTGTCCTTCGCGCTGGCGACATCCTTGCCGGTTGAAATCGCGTTCTGGGTCTTGCCCAGATCGGTGTTGATGGATTTCAGGGTTTGCAACGCGACCATTGCACTGTTGTTGGTCAGAATGCTGGACATAGCATGTTTCCTTCAGACTTGGGCGGTTTCGCCCGGTTTCATCCCGCCCCCTATGGACGGCCCGAACGTCTTTCTGACTCTTGCGGCGCCGGTGTGCCGGGGCCGCGCCACCTCATCGAAGGTGCCCGGCCACGATGACGGCCATGTGCTAATGGAATGCTAAGAGCGCAGGCGCGAATGACTCCAATTTGCGGCAAATCGCGCGTCATGCGCGTTTTTCGACAGTCGGCGTAACCCGCGCGGAAAGATGCGTTTTCCGGCCGTTTCCGTCGTATACATCGGTTCCCTTTCTCGCTTGCTGAAGGTCCGACAGCCGTCGCGCGACGGTGCGGATCCCCTCCATCGCACCGCTCAGCAGTTCCTGGTTCCGCACCATTTTTTCGCGAAGCGGCGGCAGATCGGCGGAACGCGCCCTTGTCACGTCGATCTGCGCGATGAGATCTTCCTTCTCGCCGGCGATCTTTTCGAGGCCGGCAAAATCGCCTGCGATCAGCGCCGCGCGTTCCTGGTCGAGCAGGATATTCAGTTGCACGACTTGGTTATCGTCGTCGAGTTTCGTCATTTCTCTGCCTCCAGCAATGCCTGATAGAGCGATTCGGCGAGCCCGATCCCGCCGCTGCGGGCGATCTGTTCGGCTTGGGCACGTACGAGAAAGGTGCTGAACTGGCTCTCTCCGGCGCCACCGCCAAAGCTCTCGCGAAGGTCGCCGAAACCCGCCGATTTGAGCATTTCGGTCAGAAAGGCCGCTTCCAGGTCCACAGCCGCGTCCCTGAGCGGGTCGGCCATGCGTGAGGCGTCGCTGATGTGGGGTGTCAATCGGACCGGTGACGACATTGATGCCGGGATCATGTGCGGTTCCTCAAATTGCTGCGATTTTTCCGAAACTGCCTGACCGCGGTTAAAAAAAACGTAACCGCTCTGCCGAATGGTAGGGCGAACCCGAATGGAACAGGTGACCGATCGTGACTGATCCAGTTTTGACTACCGCGGCCGATGTGAGCGCGCCCAGGCTGGCGCAGCGGGCTCCAGACGATGGCGATAAATCACGGAGCGAGGATTTCGGTTCCGTTCTGTCCCGTCAGAAGGCCCAGGGGAACGACACCCTAGAGGTAAAGACCCAGGGGAACGACACTCCAGAGGTAGCGGAGGCTGATCTGCCGGGCGTGATGGAAGGCGAGGTGCAGGCCACCGACGAACCCGAAGCCGCAGATCAGGTTGCAGATGACGGGTCGAGTGATCTCGAGAAGAGCGAGATCGGAGATGTTCGGTCCGCGCCTGACGTCGAAACTCCGCAACGGCGACCGGCTGAGCGGGACACCGAAGCGCGAGACCACGCAGAAGCGGTTGCCGGGAACGACCGGGGTTCCGCGGCGAAGCCAGCCTTCAGCTCGGTTGCCGAGATCCTTGCAGCGTCCACCGTCGCGCCGACTGTCACCAGCCCGCCGGCGCGCCGCACGGAGGAAAGTGTAACGATAGCCACAGCAGATCGTGATCCGGTTCGCACCGCCGCCTGGACCATGACGCGCGGGATGGGTGGTTCTGCACAGCTGGCACCCGATGTCCCTGCGCGTCATTCAGATACGGACAGCGTGAGATTCAGGACCGTCGAAGCAGATTTTCCGCGTTTGCATTCGTCCGATGCGCCCATCACCGCTCCGGTCGATGCGATGGCGCAGAGGTCGACTGTTGCTGCGCAAGCACCTGATTTCAACGTGTTGCATCGGATTGCGGCTCGTATCGGCGACAACGA
>CAYGNB010000228.1:0-3111 GCA_964351135.1 uncultured Rhodobacterales bacterium
GTAAAGCCGCGCACGCGCATGATCCCGTGCAGCGCGCCCGAGGGTTCGAAGCGCGCGCAGGAACCGAACTCGGCCAGCCGCAGCGGCAGATCCCGGTAGCTCTTGAGCCCCTGGTTGAACACCTGCACATGGCAGGGACAGTTCATCGGCTTGAGCGCGTTGATCCGGGTCTGGTCGCGGTTCCGGGCCTTGGCGTCGTCGGTTTCCCCGTCGCGGCTTTCGTCCACCTCGACGAGGAACATATGGTGCTGGTACTTTTCCCAATGGCCGGAGGCTTCCCACAGCTTGCGGTCCACCACCTGCGGCGTGTTGATCTCGCGATAGCCGCCAGCGCGCTGCTTGCGGCGCATGTAGTCCTGCAGCGTGGTGTAGATCGTCCAGCCGTTCGGGTGCCAGAACACCTGGCCCGGCGCTTCCTCCTGCATGTGGAACAGGTCCATCTCGCGGCCCAACTTGCGGTGGTCGCGCTTGGCGGCCTCCTCCAGCATATGCAGATGGGCCTTCAGCTTGTCCCGGTTCTGGAACGCGACGCCGTAGATACGTTGCAGCATCGGCCGGTTGCTGTCGCCGCGCCAATAGGCGCCCGCGATGCTCATCAGCTTGAACGCGTCGCCCGGCAGCTGTCCGGTATGCTGCAGGTGCGGACCACGGCACAAATCCTGCCAGTGGCCGTGCCAGTACATGCGCACGTCCTCGCCTTCGGGGATCGCCTCGACCAGTTCGACCTTGTAGGGCTCGTTGTTGGCCTTGTAATACTCGATCGCGCGGGCGCGCTCCCAGACCTCGGTGGTGACGGGGTCGCGCTTGTTGACGATCTCCTTCATCTTCGCTTCGATCAGGCCCAGATCCTCGGGCGTGAACGGTTCGTCGCGGTCAAAATCGTAATACCAGCCATTTTCGATCACCGGGCCGATGGTGACCTTGGTGGCGGGCCAGATCTCCTGCACCGCCCGCGCCATCACATGGGCGAAATCGTGGCGGATCAGTTCATTGGCCTGCGGCTCGTCCTTCATCGTGTGAATGGCGATGGTCGCGTCGCCGCCGATCGGCCATTGCAGATCCCAATGCGCACCGTCCACGGTTGCCGAGATCGCCTTCTTGCCCAGAGAGGTCGAAATATCGGCGGCCACCTGCGCAGGCGTTACGCCCGCGTCGTAGGATTTTACATTGCCATCGGGAAAGGTCAGGGAAATCTGGGCCATGATCTGGCTCTCCTCGTCGGTTTGGCGCCCACGGAACGCCCGGTTGCGGGTATGTCGTGCGGCGTCTTTTGACCAAGCGGGCAGGAAGTGTCAACCACGGGCCTGACTCTTGCGTTGCAGCCCCCGGCGGCTGCGGCCATGATCGCGCCAAAACCTCGAGGGGCAGACCATGACCGCCACAACATTTCTCGATACGCCGCAGGGCCGCCGCATCGCTTATCACCGGACCGAAGGGCAGGGGCCGTGCATCGTCTTTCTGGGCGGGCTGAAATCCGACATGGAAGGCACCAAGGCGGTGCATCTCGAGGCCTGGGCCAGGGCACGCGGGAGCGCCTATTTGCGGTTGGACTATTCGGGGCATGGCGAAAGCTCCGGTACCTTCGAAGAGGGGTGTATCGGAGACTGGCACGAGGATGTTCTGGCTGCTGTCGATGGGGTGTGCGAGGGGCCGCTGGTGGTGGTCGGGTCGTCCATGGGCGGATGGCAGGCGCTGCTGCTGGCGCAGGCTCGTCCCGAGCGCATCGCGGGCATGGTCACCATCGCCGCCGCGCCGGATTTCACCGAGGACGGTTACTGGGCCAGGTTCACCGACGAACAGAAACGCGCGCTGGAGCGTGACGGCCAGGTCGAAATGCCGTCGGATTACATGGAGCCCTACATCATCACCCGCCGCCTGATCGAAGACGGGCGCAAACGGCTGGTCTTGCGCGATCCGCTGACACTGCCGTTTCCGGTTCGTTGTCTGCAGGGGACCGCCGATACGGCCGTTTCAACCGAAACCGCCCTGCGATTGCTGGATCATGCGGATTGCGACGACATGCGGCTGTTGTTGGTCAAAGACGCCGATCATCGATTCTCGGACGGGCCCTGCCTGTCGCTGATCGAGGCGGCGATTGATGACATCCTGCCCTGACACGCTTTCGACGACAGGGCCAGGGCTGCTAGAATGGTGCGGCGTCGGCGATAGGAGAAGAGGTGCGCAATGGATCAACGGGTGAGCCTGATCACGCTGGGGGTGCGCGATTTGACGCGGGCAAGCGCGTTCTACGATGCGCTGGGTTGGCGGCGCGTGGATACACCCGAGGGCATTGTCACCTATGATCTGCTGGGGCAGGCGCTCGGGCTCTACCCGCTCGAAAATCTCGCGCGCGACATGGGGCTCGACGTGGCGGAACTGGGTCATGGGGCCATGACGCTGGCCTGCAACTGCCGGGAGAAATCCGAGGTGGCGCAGGTGCTGTCCCGCGCAGAGGCCGCGGGCGCCGAAATCCTCAAACCGGCCCACGATGTGTTCTGGGGCGGGCATATCGGGTATTTTCGCGACCCGGACGGCCATGTCTGGGAGGTGGCGTTCAATCCTTTCTCGACATTGGGGCCGGACGGGGCGTTCCGGTGGGAAGGATACTGAGATGCGCCGCCCCGGCAGCATGCGGGGGTTGGAAAACCTTGGCCGCGTAAGGCTTTCCAAGCATTTCTTCATGCGCGATTTCCTGTATTCGGAAATCGCTGGATTTCACGCGCTTCAGAATATTCCCGACGATCCGGACCTGGCGATAGACTGCGGCCGGGCGTTCTGTGAAACGCTGATGGACCCGCTGCAGGAGACCTTTGGCCGGATCGCCGTGCGCTCGGGCTATCGGTCCGCGTCGCTCAATGCATTCGGCAATGCGCACAGGCTCAACTGTGCCCGCAACGATCATCCGCTGGAATGCCATATCTGGGATCGTGGGCGCGGGGCCGACCGGATTGCCGGTGCGTCGGTGGTGATCCCCTGGTTCGCCGACCGCTATGCGCAGGGGCGGGACTGGCGCGATCTGGCCTGGTGGCTGCACGATCACCTGGGCTATTCCGAGATCTGGTTTTTCCCGAAACTCTGCGCTTTCAACCTGGTCTGGCGGCCCGAGCCGCA
>CAYGNB010000228.1:3211-5451 GCA_964351135.1 uncultured Rhodobacterales bacterium
TTGCGGGTCGGTCCGCCGCTGTTGGCGTCGATGAAGTCCAGCACCAGCGGGCGGATGTTGTCACGCCAGGACCGGCCGGCGAAGATGCCGTAATGGCCGGCGCCGGGCTCGACATGGCTGGCCTTCTTTTCGTCCGCCAGCCCGGTACACAGATCCAGCGCCGCGATGCACTGTCCGGGTGCCGAGATGTCGTCCTTGGACCCTTCGACGGTTTTCACGGCGACACTGGTGATCTTGCCGATATCGACCTGATGACCGTCGACCACGAACACGTTGCGGGCGATTTCCCGGTTCTTGAACACGCGCTCGACCGTCGAGAGGTAGAACTCGGCGGTCATGTCCATCACCGCCAGGTATTCGTCGTAGAACCGGTTATGGGCGTCGTGGTCCGAGGCCAGACCGCGCATCACGCGGGCAATCTGGTCGGAAAAGGCGTTGGCGTGGCGCTCCGCGTTCATCGACATGAAGGACGACAGTTGCAGCAGCCCCGGATAGACCTTGCGTCCAACGCCCGGATATTTGAAGCCGACGCGTTGGATCATGAACCGCTCCAATTGGCCCATTGTCACGCGACGGCCGAAATCGGTCACGTCGGTCGCGGCGGCATCGGGATCGACCGGTCCGCCGATCAGGGTCAGGGTGCGCGGCTGCGCGTCGGGGTCCTGTTCGGCCAGATAGGCGGTGGCCGCCAGCGTCAGGGGGGCGGGTTGGCAGACCGCGATCACATGGGTGTCGGGGCCCATCTCGCGCATGAAATCCACCAGATAGAGGGTGTAGTCCTCGATATCGAACTTGCCTGCGGATACCGGAATGTCGCGGGCGTTGTGCCAGTCGGTCACATAGACCTCGCAATCGACCAGCAGGCTTTTCACCGTGGACCGCAAAAGCGTGGCATAGTGGCCGGACATCGGCGCCACCAGCAGCACCTTTCGCGGGCATGGCTCGCGGCCCGAGACGTTGAAATGGATCAGATCGCCAAAGGGGCGTTCGACGACCGTTTCGATATCGACAAGATGGTCCTTTCCGTCCTCGCAGGTGAAGGTGCGAATGCCCCAGTCGGGCTTGACCACCATCCGCTGAAAGGTTCGTTCGGTCACTTCACCCCAGGCGGCCATCCAGCTCAGGGCCGGGTTCGGCGCCATCGAGAAGACGGGGTAGGAGGCCATGGCCAGCGCCGAGGCGCCCAACCACTGGTTGGTGTTGCGATAGGTCTCCATCAGGTCGTAGCTCATCATGTACTGCATTCGGGTCACCTGCCTTTTGAAGTCCGCACGGGACGGACCATTCGCCGCTTTGCCTCCCGAACGTGGCGACGTATGATGGTTGCTGCGTGGCAGCGAGATTATTGGGGAACACTTCAAATGACAACTACCCAGGACGGTTCTGGCGAGATGTCGAAGGAACATCTTGATCGGTTGATGGAAAACCTAGGAAAAGTTGAGGTTCTGTCGAGGCGATTGGTGGGGGTGATGTCCAACAAGACCGGTCACAATCCCGCGCTGGACGGTCCGAATCAGGAATTATTTGCCAAGGCCGCGCTATCCTATTGGAATGAGGCGCTGCGCAATCCCGCCCGGCTGCTCGAACAGCAGGTCGAATTCTGGTCGAAATCGGTGCTGCATTTCGCCGAGGCGCAGAAAACGCTGATCGGTTGCCAGACGGAAGAGGACGAAACCAAGGGGCCGGAGGACAGACGCTTCTCAAACCCGCTATGGGAAACGCATCCGTTTTTCAGCTTTGTCAAACAGCAATACCAGATCAATGCCGCCGCGTTGCGCGACGCGGTGGATACGATCGAGGGCATGGACCAGAAGGAAAAACGCCGGCTGTCCTATTTCGCGGATCAGATTGCCGATCTTCTGGCACCGACCAATTTCCTGGCCACCAACCCCGATGCGCTGGAGCGCGCGCTGGAAACCGACGGTCAGTCGCTGGTGGACGGGCTGGAGAACCTCGTCAAGGATCTGGAAGCCAATAATGGCGAGCTGGTCGTGCGTCTGGCCGATGAAAAGGCGTTCGAGATCGGTGGAAACATCGCCACCACGCCGGGTGACGTGGTCTATCGCAACAGGATGATGGAACTCATCCAATACAAGCCCACCACGGATCAGGTGCACGAGGTGCCCATCGTCTTGTTTCCGCCATGGATCAACAAGTTCTACATCCTCGACCTCAAGGCGCAGAACAGCCTGATCAAATGGGTGACCGAACAGGGCTATACCCTGTTTGTGGTCAGCTGG
>CAYGNB010000229.1:0-5428 GCA_964351135.1 uncultured Rhodobacterales bacterium
TGTTCGCCGACCACGAAGATATCGCCCTGTCTCAGCGTGCCGTTCTGCACCAGAACCGTCGCGACCGGGCCACGGCCCACGTCGAGTTGCGCCTCGATCACGGCACCCTGCGCCGCCCGGCTCGGGTTGGCCTTGAGTTCCAGAATCTCGGCCTGAAGCGCGATGGCTTCGAGCAGTTCATCCAGCCCCTGGCCGGTGATGGCCGAAACCTCGACATCCTGCACATCGCCCGACATCTTCTCGACGATCACTTCGTGCTGAAGCAGATCGGTGCGCACCTTGTCCGGGTTTGCCTCGGGGCGGTCGATCTTGTTGATCGCCACGATCATCGGCACTTCGGCGGCCTTGGCGTGGTTGATCGCCTCGATAGTCTGCGGCATCACCGCATCGTCCGCAGCCACGACCAGAACCACGATATCGGTCACCTGGGCCCCACGCGAGCGCATCGAGGTAAAGGCGGCGTGGCCCGGCGTGTCGAGGAAGGTCAGCAGCGCGCCGTCATCGGTTTTCACCTGATAGGCGCCGATATGCTGGGTGATCCCGCCGGCTTCGCCAGCGACCACCTTGGCATTGCGGATCGCGTCGAGAAGCGATGTCTTACCATGATCCACGTGACCCATAACGGTAATCACCGGCGGGCGCGGCTTCAGATCTTCTTCGCTGTCATCGACAGCAGCGATCACGTCTTCGACGTCGGAATCCGACACACGGGTAACCCGGTGGCCGAATTCCTCGATGATCAGTTCGGCGGTATCCGCGTCGATGCTTTGGTTTTGCGTCGCCATGATGCCGCTCTGCATCAGCGCCTTGACCACATCGGCGACCCGTTCCGCCATACGATTGGCCAGCTCGCCGACGGTGATCGCTTCGGGCAGTTGTACGTCGCGCACGACCTTTTCGCGCTCGACCGGGCCGCCCATCGCCTTCTGGCGCGCGCGTTCCTGCTGACGCTTCATCGCTGCAATCGACCGCTGCCGACCACCTTCGCCCGACAGGGCCTGATTCAGCGTCAGCTTGCCACTGCGGCGACCGCCACCGCCATCTCGGCCCCGGCCGCGCGTCGGTCGCTGTTCGCGCTCGGTCTTGCGGGGCGCCCCGCCCGCCGGTGCCGGCTTGCTTTGGCTTCGGGCTGCATCCGCTGTATTGGCCTGCTGCTCGGCCGCCGCCGCGGCCGCAGCGGCACGCTTGGCCGCCTCTTCGGCCTCGGTGCGCTTGCGCTCTTCCTCTTCGGCCTTGGCGCGCTTGCGCTCTTCACGTTCACGCTCCTCCCGCTCCTTGGCCTCGGCCTCGGCGCGGCGGCGCTGGCGTTCCTCTTCGCGGGCACGCTCCTCGGCGGCGCGCTGTTCGGCCTCTTCGGCTTCACGGGCCTTGGCGGCCTGTACCGCCCTTAGCCGGCGATCCATTTCGGCATCGGAGATACCGGCCGGACGGCGCGACGGGTCACCAGCAGACGCCGGCTTGGACGACCCGCCCGGCTTGCCCGCGCCGGGCTTGGGGACCACGACGCGCTTGCGTTTGGTTTCCACCACGACGTTCTTGGTGCGCCCGTGGCTGAAGCTCTGCTTCACGCTCCCCGGACGGGATCCGCGTACACCCAGAGTTTTCTTGCCGTCACTATCGCTCATTCCAGCTACTTATCCTTCCGTGCGGCCCCTGCCGCCATCACCGTTTCGCGCACACCCTGCAAACGCAGGGCTTCCTCTACAACACGTTGGCCGAGTCCACCAGAGGCGAGCGCTGCATGTATCACCTTTTGGCGTCCAAACGCCATGCCAAGCTCATCCGCGGTCAGCCAGCCGATATAACGACCGAAATGCGGCGTGCTCAGTTTCGACTTGCCACGGCCCGATCCATCCACAGCCTGGATCAGTACCCGCGCCTGTTCACGGTCGAGCCAGGCCTTGACCTTTTCATAGCCCGCGACCGCGTCGCCGGACTTGCG
The DNA here is from genome assembly GCA_964351135.1 of uncultured Rhodobacterales bacterium. Taxonomy (GTDB): domain Bacteria; phylum Pseudomonadota; class Alphaproteobacteria; order Rhodobacterales; family Rhodobacteraceae; genus Pukyongiella. The sequence continues at coordinate 1,943 of CAYGNB010000229.1, forward strand.
CGCAAGGCTGATCAGGTCCACCACCCGGCGCACCAGCTGTCGCTCGACCTCGGTCACCAGGTCGGACGGCACCGTCACCTGCGCCTTCAGCCCCCGGGCAAACAACCGTTTCGCCACCGCCCGGTCCAGCGCCGCACGATCGGCGGCCACATAGACCCCGCGCCCCGGCAGCTTGCCCAGAATATCCGGCACAACCTGCCCGTCCGGCCCGGCGACGAAACGGATCAGCCCATGTTTCGGCTGCACCTCACCCGTGGCAACGCATTTGCGTTCCGGCCCGTCCGGGCGAGGTTTATGGGCGCCACCGCGACCCATGCGCGAACCCTCCGGGGCCTGGGATCAGGCCCCGGTCTCCTCTGCGCGTTCGTCGCCGAGATCCTCGTCTTCCTCTTCCTCGTCGGCTTCGAGGTCGGCGGGGTCGACCCAGCCCAGCAGAACCCGCGCTGTCATCACCAGATGCTGCGCCTCTTCCAGGGACACGTCGAACGGCTCTAGAATACCGTCATCCTTTATCCGCTCGCCGTCAACCGTGGTCCAGCCGCCGGCCAGTTCCCAGTCGGCGCAGGTGGCAAAGTCTTCCAGCGTCTTCACATCGTCCTTGGCCAGCGCCTCGACCATCTGCGGCGACAGGCCTTCGAAGTTGATCAGGCTGTCCTCGGCGCCCAGCGCGCGGGCATTTTCCAGCGCCGCCTTGGCCTGCGCCTCGAGGTAATCGCGTGCCCGCGCCTGCAATTCCTGCGCCGTGCTTTCGTCCACGCCATCGATGGTCAACAGCTCGTCGATCTCGACATAGGCCACCTCTTCGAGGTTGGTGAACCCTTCCGACACCAGCAGCTGGGCAAAGAATTCGTCCAGATCCAGCGTTTCCATGAACAGCTGCGTACGTTCCTCGAATTCCTTCTGACGGCGCGCGCTTTCCTCTGCCTCGGTCATGATGTCGATGTCGAGACCGGTCAGTTGCGACGCCAGCCGCACGTTCTGACCGCGACGGCCGATTGCCAGCGACAGCTGTTCCTCGGGCACGACGACCTCGATGCGCTCGGCATCTTCGTCCAGCACCACCTTGGTCACTTCCGCCGGCTGCAGCGCGTTCACCAGGAAGGTCGGCTGATCCTCGTTCCACGGGATGATGTCGATGCGCTCACCCTGCAGTTCATTGACAACCGCCTGCACACGGCTGCCGCGCATACCCACACAGGCGCCGACCGGATCGATCGAGCTGTCATAGGAAATCACCGCGATCTTGGCGCGGGAACCGGGATCGCGGGCCACGGCCTTGATCTCGATGATGCCGTCATAGATCTCCGGCACCTCCATCTTGAACAGTTCGGCCATGAACTCCGGCGCGGTGCGCGACAGGAAGATCTGCGGGCCGCGCGGTTCGCGGCGCACATCCTTGATGTAGCAGCGGATACGGTCGTTCGGACGATAGCTTTCGCGGCCGATCTTCTCGTTGCGGCGCAGGACCGCTTCGCCCGCACCCACATCGACGATCACGTTGCCGTATTCCTCGCGTTTGACCAGCCCGTTGATGATGGTGCCGGCGCGGTCCTTGAATTCCTCGTACTGACGGTCGCGTTCGGCCTCGCGGACCTTTTGCAGGATCACCTGCTTGGCCGATTGCGCCGCGATCCGGCCCATTTCCACCGGCGGCACTTCCTCGATGAACTGGTCGCCCACCTTGGGGTCGTCCAGATACTGCCTGGCCTGCTCGACGGTAAATTCGGCCTGGTAGTTTTCCAGCTCTTCATCCTCGACCACCGTGCGCACGCGGGTAAAGGTCGCGCGGCCGGTCTTGCGGTCGATCGACACGCGGATATCCATTTCCGAGCCGTATTTCGACTTGGCCGCGCGGGCGAGGCTTTCTTCCATCGCCTCGACCACGAGCCCGGGGTCGATCATCTTTTCGCGCGCCACCGCCTCGGCGGTCTGCAAAAGTTCCAGCTGGTTGGCAGAGGTGATTGCCATTACTCTGTCTCCTCTTCGGACGCTTCCGTCTCGATTTCGTCGAATTTCGCCTCGTTCAGCACGCCCGCGTCCTTGCGCTGGCGCAGCATCTCGCGGATCAGCTCATCGGTCAGGACCAGCTTGGCGTCGCCCAGCCAGTCGAATCTCAGCCCTATGGTGCCCTCGTCGATATTGATCAGCACCTCGTCGCCCTCGACCCCGGCCAGCGTGCCACGAAACCGGCGGCGACCGTCGATCAGGTCGGCGGTTTCCAGTTTGGCCACGTAGCCCTCGAAGGTGTCGAAATCCTTCAGCCGGGTCAGCGGGCGGTCGATACCGGGGCTGGACACCTCCAGCGTATACGCATCCAGGATCGGATCCTCGACATCCAGAACCGCGCTGATTGCGGTTGAAATCGCGGCGCAATCGTCCACCTCGATACCGCCGTTGGGCCGATCCGCCATCACCTGCAGGGTCGGGTTCTTGCCCGACATCAGCCGCACGCGCACCAGTTCATACCCCATATCCTCGATCACCGGGGTGATGATCTCGGCCAGGCGGCGGTCCATGGCGGATTTTGCGATCAGGTCGTTGCTCATGATTTCCGGACACAAAAAAACGGGCCCGCGGCCCGTCGAACTTTCCCGGTGGAGCTTCGGACCAGAGCCCGACGCGCCGCTGTTGATGCGCATATACGCAGCTTTGCTCCGCTCTGCAAGCCCTCGTTGAACCTGGATCAGATCAACCACCACCGCTCGGCGATCCGGCCATCGTCCAGAGCCGCACGCGCGCCGATGACCGATGGCATGCCGACCGCGTTGCTGGCAACCAGCGCCATGTCGCGCGCGGACGGATGAAACCGGAACGCGCCGCGCCCGCGCAACCCGTCGGGTGATGGCAGCGCTGCCACGTCCACATGACCGTCGCGCAGCGCTTCGGCCCGCACGGCGGCATCGGGAATCACCAGCGCCTCGACCCGGTTGACCCAACCGGCGCGTTCCTCGCGGTAATGTCCGGCCACCCGGTCAGCGCGCAGATACCGCCCGTCGCGATGCTCTGCGATGAGATAACAGCCGGTTCCGATCCCGTTACGGCCAATGGCAAACCCGGCATCGGCGAGCAGGATCGGAAGATCGGGATTGCCCCGGTTCAGTTCGAGCACCAGCGATTGCGGCCCTTCCGCCTCTGCCCGGACAAGACCAAGCCGGTCGGCATGGATGGCAAGTGATTCGGTCACCGCTTCCGCAATGAACCGCGTCCCGTCATGGAACCACACGTCATCTCGCAGCCCGATGCGCCAGACGCGCGCATCGGCGCTGCCCTGCCAACTGTCGGCCAGCTCTCCACGCAAAACCCCGTCGGGCGCAATCTCGGTCAGGGTTTCGAACGCGGCGCCGCGCGCCACCCGTTCGAGACTGCCATCGCGCGGCAGGGCCAGCCGTAGTACCCCGCCCCGGCGCGGTTCGTCGCCCATCGCCACACCTGCCGCCGACATCAGCGCCGCGGCGGCGCCGGTCGTGAACAGCAGACGTCGGTCGA
>CAYGNB010000230.1:0-5373 GCA_964351135.1 uncultured Rhodobacterales bacterium
CCGAGCCGCGATCCGGGCCTATGTCTTTGAGCCCAACGACGCAAATACCTGGCGCACCGTGCAGAGTATGGTCGGTAATTTCCTGAACAACCAATGGAAGGCCGGTGCGCTGGCCGGTTCCAGCCCGGACGACGCCTACAGCGTTCGGGTGGGGTTGGGCAGCACCATGACCGCGCGCGATGTTCAGACAGGGATATTGCGCGTGACCGTCGCCGTGGCCGTGATGCGCCCCGCTGAATTCATCCTGATCAGCATCGAACAGAAGATGCAGACATCATGATGCGCAACCGCGAAACCCTCGGTGCGGCGGGCTTGCCGCTCGCGTTCTACTTTTCGGTCGATATCGAGGGCGTCGGGACGATGGCCTTTCAGGAGGTCTCGGGGCTCGACGCAGATATCCGGCCGGTTGAGTTCCGCGAAGGCGGGAACCTTTCTGCCGCCCATCGACTGCCCGGACGCCGGCAACCGGATGCCGTGACCCTGAAAAGAGGTGTCGCGACCGATAGCGACCGGCTCCGCGACTGGATCAACCCCGGCCTGGCCGACGCGATCGTCCCGCGGACGGTGACGATAACCCTGTCCGATGATCGCGGTCAGCCGGTGTGCATCTGGAAACTGACCGATGCCTGGGTTGCGAAAGTCACCCTGGATGCGCTGAATGCAAAGGCCGGCGACGTCGCCATCGAGGCCCTGCATCTCGCCTATCATGCCATTACGAAAGAGAGCTTATCATGAGTACGATGTCCTTTGCCGATCTGAAAACCGCCGTTGCGGAGGGGACTGTCGATACCGTTCTCGTGTGTCTGGTCGACATGCAGGGGCGGCTATTGGGCAAGCGGTTTCACGCACAGAATTTCATCGACCATGCCTGGGAAGAAACCCATTGCTGCAACTACCTGCTGGCCACGGATCTGGAGATGGCGACGCCCGATGGCTATGCGGCAACCAGTTGGCAGGCGGGCTATGGCGATTACATGATGAAACCAGACCTCGCCACGCTGCGCCCGATGCCCTGGCTCGAGGGCACGGTGATGGTGCTGTGCGACGTGCTCGACCATCATACCCATGAACCGGTCCCGCACAGCCCGAGGCAGGTGCTCAAGGCGCAGATCGCGCGCGCCGAGGCGCTGGGCCTGACCCCGATGATGGCCACCGAGATCGAGTTTTTCCTGTTCGAGCAGAGCTATGACGAGATCCGCAAGGGCGGGTTCCGCGATCTGACCCCGATCTCGGGCTACAACGAAGACTACCATATCTTCCAGACGACCAAGGAAGAGGCGGTGATGCGTCCTCTGCGCAACCATCTGTTTGCGGCCGGGATTCCGGTGGAAAACACCAAGGGTGAGGCCGAAACCGGGCAGGAGGAACTGAACATCCGCTATGCGGATGCGCTGGGCTGCGCCGATCATCACACCATCTCGAAACATGCGATCAAGGAAATCGCCTGGGCGCAGGGGCGCGCCGCGTCGTTCCTGCCGAAATGGCATCACGACAAGGTGGGTTCGGCCAGCCATGTGCACCTGTCGCTGTGGCGCGGGGACGAGGCCGTGTTCCACGACCCCGCCGCGCCCCATGGCATGTCAGACCTGATGCGCCAATTCTGCGCGGGCATGATCAGATACGCGCCCGATTACACGTTTTTCCTGGCGCCTTACGTGAACAGCTACAAACGCTTCGTCAAAGGCACATTCGCGCCGACGAAAACGGTGTGGTCGGTGGACAACCGCACCGCCGGGTTCCGCCTGTGCGGCGAGGGCACCAAGGCGGTGCGGATGGAATGCCGGATCGGCGGGTCCGACCTGAACCCCTATCTCGCGCAGGCCGCGCTGATCGCCGCCGGGCTGAAGGGGATCGAGGACAAGCTGGATCTGGCGGCCCCCACCACCGGCGATATCTACGAGGACGCGCAGGCGGGCGAGATCCCGCATACCCTGCGCGCGGCTACCGAAACGCTGCGCAATTCGGCGATGCTGCGCGCGACGATGGGCGACTGGGTGGTCGATCACTACACCCGCTGCGCCGAATGGGAACAACAGGAATTCGACCGCGTGGTGACCGACTGGGAAATCGCGCGCGGGTTCGAACGCGCCTGATACGGCAAAGCGGGCTGGCGAATCTTTCGCGCCGGCTCTAACGCGAAACCCGATATGGATAACACTGGCTGAAACGGAACTGGCCATGACCAAGACAACCAAATGTATCTCGCCGATCGACGGATCGGTCTATCTGGAACGACCGGTGCTGTCGCTGACGCAGGCCACCGACGCCGCTGCGGATGCACGCGCCGCGCAACCGGCATGGGCGGCCCGCCCGCTATCCGAACGCATCGACCTGGTGCGCGCGGCGGTGGCCGAGGTGGGTAAAACCACCGACCGCATGGCGGTGGAGCTGGCGCATCAGATGGGGCGCCCGGTGCGCTATGGCGGAGAATTCGGCGGGTTCGAGGAACGCGCGGCCTATATGGCCGGGATCGCCGAAACCGCGCTGGCGCCCATCGTGATCGAGGACAGCGACGCCTTTCTGCGCAAGATCGAACGCGAACCGCATGGCGTGGTGCTGGTGGTGGCGCCGTGGAACTATCCCTACATGACTGCGATCAACACCGTTGCCCCGGCGCTGATCGCCGGTAACACGGTGATCCTGAAACACGCGGCCCAGACGCTGCAGGTGGGCGAACGTATGGCCGAGGCGTTTCACGCCGCCGGTGTTCCCGCCGACGTGTTCCAGAACCTCGTGCTGGATCACGACACCACGTCTGCGCTGATCTCGGGCCGGCATGTGGATTTCGTGAATTTCACCGGGTCGGTCGCGGGCGGGCAGGCGATGGAACGCGCGGCCGCCGGAACCTTTGTTCCCGTATCCACCGAACTGGGCGGCAAGGATCCCGGATATGTGCGTGCCGATGCCGATCTGGACGCGGCGGTGGATACGCTGATCGATGGCGCGATGTTCAATTCGGGTCAGTGCTGTTGCGGGATCGAACGGATCTATGTCCATGACAGTCTGTTCAACGCCTTCGTTGAAAAGGCGGTGGCGCTGGTCAGGGGCTACAAGCTCGGCAATCCGCTGGACCCCGACACCACCATCGGCCCGATGGCGCATGTGCGGTTCGCAAAGGTGGCGCGCGACCAGATCGAGGATGCGGTGGCCAAGGGCGCGATGGCACATATCGCAGCCTTTGCCGAGGATGATGGCGGCGCCTATCTGACGCCCCAGATCCTGACCAATGTCACCCATGAGATGGACGTGATGCGCGAGGAAACCTTTGGTCCCGTTGTCGGCATCATGCCGGTACGGGACGACGAAGAGGCCATTGCGCTGATGAACGACAGCCGTTTCGGATTGACCGCCAGTATCTGGACCCGCGACACCGCAGCCGCCGATGCCATCGGCGCGCGGTTGCAGACCGGTACGGTGTTCATGAACCGCTGTGACTACCTCGACCCCGCGCTGTGCTGGACCGGTTGCAAGGACACCGGGCGCGGCGCCGGTCTGTCGGTGCTGGGCTTCCAGGCGCTGACCCGTCCCAAATCCTACCACCTGAAAAAGAGTTGATCCATGAATCTGACCGGAAACTGGTCCTACCCCACCGCTATTCGTTTTGGCGCGGGCCGCATTGCAGAGATTGCCGAGGCCTGCGCCGCCGCCGGCATCACGAAACCGCTGCTCGTCACTGACAAGGGGCTGGCGGATATGGACATCACCACCCGCACGCTCGATTTGCTGGATGCCGCCGGGCTGGGCCGGGCGATCTTTTTCGAGGTGGACCCGAACCCGAACGACAAAAACGTTGCGGCGGGGCTGGCGGCCTATCGCGATGGCGGTTTCGACGGGGTGGTGGCCTTCGGCGGCGGCTCGGGGCTGGATCTGGGCAAGGTGCTGGCCTTCATGGCGGGTCAAACCCGCCCGTTGTGGGATTTCGAGGATATCGGCGATTGGTGGACCCGCGCCGATCCTGCCGGCATCCACCCGATCGTGGCGGTGCCGACGACGGCCGGCACCGGGTCAGAGGTCGGGCGTGCGGGCGTGATCACCAATTCGGAAACCCATGAAAAGAAGATCATCTTCCACCCCAAGATGCTGCCTGTTCAGGTGATCTGCGACCCGGAACTGACCGTCGGGATGCCGAAATTCATCACCGCGGGCACGGGGCTCGACGCTTTTGCCCATTGTGTCGAGGCCTTCTGTTCACCGCATTACCACCCGATGAGCCAGGGCATTGCTCTGGAAGGGATGCGTCTGGTGAAAGACTACCTGCCGCGCGCCTATGCGGATGGCACGGATATCGAGGCACGGGCGCATATGATGAGCGCGGCGGCGATGGGGGCCACGGCGTTCCAGAAGGGGCTGGGGGCGATTCACGCGCTGAGCCACCCGATCGGCGCACACCACCACACCCATCACGGCACCACCAACGCGGTTTGCATGCCTGCGGTGCTGCGCTTCAACGCGCCAGCGGCTGCGGGTGTGCTGACGCAGGCGGCGGCTTATCTGGGGATCGACGGCGGGTTCGACGGGTTCTGCGCCTATGTGGACGACCTGAACGCGTCGCTCGGAATTCCAAGGACGCTGAGCGAACTGGGCGTGGAAAACCCCGATCTGGACGTTCTGGTGCGCGATGCGCTGAACGATCCCTCGGGGGGAGGGAACCCGGTCGAGATGACGCCGGAGAACACCCGCGCCCTGTTCGAGGCCTGCCTGTAGCTTGTCAGGTCGGGGCCGGGGCGTCAGCCCCGGTCGTGCCCGGCCAGCGCCGTCCCCAGGATTTCGCCCGCGTGGTCGCGCAGATAGATGCGCAGCCAGGGCGTGAACAGGTCCGGGTCGGCGGCAATCTCGTCGCGCAGCGCGGGCAGGGGGCACCAGCGGGTGGCCATTACCTCGTCCGGGTTTGGCCGCAGTGCCAGATCGCCCGACACATGGGCGACAAAGACATCGACCTCTTCGTGTTCCGTCAGCCCGCCGCCGACATCGGCGCGGTATTCCAGCCCGTGCCGACGCTGCAGGTCCAGCCCTTCGATCCCCAGTTCCTCGCTCAGGCGGCGATGGGCGCAGTCGCGCGGCGTTTCCTTCCACAGGGGGTGGGTGCAGCAGGTGTTCGCCCACAGTCCCGGCGTGTGGTACTTTCCCAACGCCCGGCGCTGCAGCAGGATCTCGTCGCCGCGCAGCACAAAGACCGATACGGCCTTGTGGCGCAGTGCCCGCAGGTGCACGGCAAGCTTTTCGACCGGGACGAGCCGGTTTTCGACCCAGGCGGGGATCATTTGTTCGGTGACAGTCATCGACGCGGTTCCTGCAAATTCGCGCCGGTTTAAACGCAGCCGCCGCCACGTGCAATCCCGGCCCGGTCAGTCGGGCAGGGTGTCGATGAAGTCG
>CAYGNB010000231.1:0-5360 GCA_964351135.1 uncultured Rhodobacterales bacterium
CTGATGATGGTCAACGAACGCGACCCTGACCACGACAGCCTGCTGGAGCGCAGCTGGCGGGTGCGCGCGGGCCGGGTGATCTGCGCCACCGGGGCGATCGAGCGGCTGCTGGTCTTTCCCGGCAACGACCGGCCCGGCGTGATGCTGGCTGGCGCGGTACAGGCCTATGTCAACCGCTGGGCGGTGCGCCCCGGCAAGCGCGCGGTGGTCTTTACCAACAACGACAGCGCCTATGCGGCGGCGGCGGACATGCGGGCAGCAGGGATCGAGGTCGCTGCCATCGTCGATGCCCGGGCGCAGGTGCCGCCCGGGGCGCTGGCGCTGGTTCCCGAGACCGAGGTGCTGGCCGGTCATGTCGTGATCGGAACACGCGGGAGGGCGGGGCTGCGCGGGGTGCGCATCGCTCCGCTGGCGCAGGGCGCGGCGCGGACCGTGGCTTGCGATCTGCTGGCTCACTCTGGCGGCTGGAACCCGGCGGTGCATCTGTTCTCGCAATCCCGCGGTACGCTGCGTTATGACGATGCGCTGGCGACATTCGTTCCCGACGCCCCGGCGCAAGCCACAGCCAGCGCCGGCGCGGCGGCAGGGTGCATGACCTTGCCCGACGCCCTGGCCAGCGGTGCTGCGGCGGTGGGCGGCGGCACCGTACCAGAGGCGCAAGAGACGCCCTATACGATCGAGCCGCTGTGGCGGGTGCACGCCGAAGGCAAGGCGTTCCTGGACATCCAGAACGACGTGACGGTGGCGGACGTGCATCTGGCGCTGCGCGAGGGCTATGACAATATCGAACATGTCAAACGCTACACCACCGGCGGCATGGGGATCGATCAGGGCAAGACCGGCAATATCAACATCATCGGCACAGTGGCGCAGCAACAGGGGGTAACGTTGCCCGAGGTTGGCGCCACCACCTTCCGTTCGCCTTATGCGCCGGTGTCCTTCGGGGCCATCGGCGGGCTGCGCGAGGGCAGCGTACAGTTCCCGTATCGCCATACCCCGATTACGGAATGGAACCGCGACCGGGGGGCGGTGATGTACGAGGCCGGGGCACGCTGGCAGCGGCCCGGATATTTCCCGCGGCCAGGCGAAACATTTCAGGAGACCGTGAACCGCGAATGCCGCGCGGTGCGCGAGGCGGTCGGGGTCTATGACGGCTCGCCGCTTGGCACCTTTGAGCTGAAGGGCCGCGATACCGGGCGGTTTCTGGATTTCATCTACACCAACAAGATGTCCACGCTGAAACCGGGGCAGGGGCGTTATGGGCTGATGCTGACGGATGACGGGCTGATCTTCGATGACGGGGTGGCGCTGCGGCTGGACCAACATCGCTGGTTGCTGTCCACCTCGACCGGCCATGCGGACGCCGTCAACCAGCATATGGAAAAGCTGCTGCAGACCGAGTTCCCGGATTGGGAGGTGATGGTCACCACCGTCACCAGTCAGTGGAACAACGCCACCCTTTGCGGCCCCGAGGCGCGCGATGTGATGCGGGCGCTTGGCACCGACATCGATCTGGACGGCGCGGCTTTCCCCTTCATGTCGTTTCGCGACGGTCATGTGGCGGGGCTGCCCGCGCGCGTGGTGCGGGTCAGTTTTACCGGGGAGCTGTCCTATGAAATCAACGTCGCGCCGCGCCATATGCGTACCCTGTGGGACCGGGTGATGACGGTGGGCGCGGGTTTTGGCATCCAACCCGTGGGATCCGAGGCCAACCATGTGCTGCGGGTGGAAAAGGGGTTCCTGTCGCTGGGCCATGAAGTGGACGGAACCGTCGATCCCTACGATCTGGGCATGGGGTGGCTTATGTCGGCGAAAAAGCCTGATTTTCTGGGCAAACGCGCGGTTGCGCTGCGGCGGGCCACGGGCAGGCGCCGGCGTGAACTGGTCGGTCTGCTGCCGGTCGATCGCGATGCGCAGATCCCCGAAGGTGCCCCGTTGACGCCGGGCGGGCGGGCCGAGCCGACCGAGGGGCTGGTCACCGCCTGCGTCTGGAGCGGGGTCAACAACCGCTGGGTGGCGCTTGCCCTGCTGACGGACGGCAAGGCACGGCATGGAGAAACCGTGCATGCGCGGCTGAAGGACCGGGTAATCGCCGCCCGCGTCACCGCGCCTGTGTTCTACGACCCCGATGGCCAGCGTTTGAGGTCCTGAGATGCGGTATGACGTCAAATGTACGCGGGGCGGCCTTTCGGCGCTGTTCGACCTGAAGGGATCGCAGGCCGATCTGTGGGGTTGGGCTGGCGATCATCTGCCGCCGATGCCCGAACGGCCCAATACCCTGACCCGGACGGGCGGGCGCAGCCTCTATCACATTGGCCCCGGCCACCTGATCCTGCGGGCGGATATTGCCGATGAAGAGACGCTGGAGCGCGCGCTGGCCCCCGCCGCCGCACCGCCTCAGGTCAGCATCGTTCGCGTGTCCGACACGCTGACATTTTTCACCGTAACCGGCAGCGACGCGGATCAGGTCATGGCCATCGCATGCCCGCTCGACCTGCACCCGGCCGTGTTCGGCGACGGTGCGGTCAGCTTTACCGAAGCCTTCGGTTTGAAGGCTCTGGTGCTGCGCTGCGCCGGCGGCTTCGAATGCGCCGTCGAACAGAGTTATGGTGACATGATGCAGGACTATCTGAGCCGGGCCACGGCCTGACCCGGCTCTGTCACCGCTTGGGTGGCGACGTCACATCAGGACCTGCACCATGCCGTTTTCGACGCGGGTTTCAAAGGTCTTCATCATCCGCGTCGCCGGGGCGCAGACCGGTTTGCCATTGCGCACGTCGAATGCCCCCTGATGCAGCGGGCATTCGATCACATGACCATCGAAATAACCGTCGCATAAATCGGCGCCGGCGTGGTTGCACAGCGCCAGCGAGGCATAGACGCCGCTGGGGGTGTCGTAGACCGCCAGTTTGCGGGCGCCGATCTGCACCCGCGTGACCCAATTGGCCTCCAGTTCATCGACGGGAAGCAGGTCTTTCCAGTCTTTCCCCGCCATCTCACCGCTCCTTGCCGAGCAGTTGCCGCAGGATGTCGCGATGCGCGCCCAGATAGCCACCGGGCTCGACATGGATATGGTCCCTGAGCTTGGCGTGCAGGCGCGGCAGCGCATGAAACGGCACCGAGGCCACATAGTGATGTTCGGCGTGATAGTTCATGTTCCAGCACAGAAATCGCCAGGGCAGGGACACCAGGTTGGTGCGGGTGTTTTCGTGCATCTGCGGCACCGTGGGGCGGCCCACATGTTCGGTCATGCGGATGAACCGCATCACCGGCTCGCCCAGAATCAGCGGGATGAACCAGTACCAGACCAGCGCCCATTCGCCGCTGATCGCCATCGCTGCCAGGATCGCCGCATAGCCCGCCAGCATGATCCGCGCTTCGCGGAACACGGCGGCATATTCGGTCTTCGGGACGAAACGCCGCTCTTCCGGCGACAGCCGGCCCATCACATGGCGGAACAGTTCGGTGAATTTGGTGCGCCAGTAGGGAATGGCCGAGATGTAGTACAGGTATTGGCCCAGGTTGTCCGGCATGGCCACCAGTTCGGGATCGTCGCCTTCGAGTTGGGTATAGGTGTGATGATCGCAATGTTCGTAGCGGAAATGCTTGTGCGGCAGCATGATGATAAATCCGCAGATATTGCCCACGACATCGTTCAGCCAGCGGGTGCGGAACACCGTGTAATGCACGCATTCGTGCTGCAGCGAGAAATGATGCACCAGCACCACCCCCTGCACCAGCATCGCCGGCCAGATCAGCCAGCTGTTCCAGCTCAGGGTGATCAGCGTGGTCGTCAGCGCCAGCACCGCGACCCAGACAACCAGCCTGAGCAGCGCCGGCCCGTTCGACCGCCGCATGAATGATTTCAGTTCTTCACGTGAAAGTTTGCCCTCTGCCAGCGCCTGGGTCAGGGGAGTTACGATAGCATCAGCCATGATGTACCTCGTGTTCAGCAATCGGGGGGCCTTGTCCCTTCCGCCGATTGCACCGGAGACGGTAGTGCTCCGCACCATGAAAACGCCGGTTCCGCGTAGTCATTAATATGTTCATAACTGCCGGGGGCAGGAGCCGTCCAGTGGGTTTTGTCGCAAAATTCCGGCCCGGATGGAGTGTTTCGGCCGGTCGCGTCAGCGGCACGATGGCAGTGCCATGGCGTGATTATCGACCGGCAGCCGACGGCCCATAGCAAAAGACCTCTATTCGGAAATGAATCGGTTTTGCATCCCGACTTCCTGCCTGCGCATCAGGGTCCAGGCGATTTCCATGTGTTCGCGCATGATCGCGCGTGCGCGGTCGGGGTTACCGTCGCGCAGCGCCTTGACCAGTGCCCGCTGGTGATCGCGGCCCTGTTTCCACAGCTCGACATTCGGCGGCGAATAGAGCCGGCGATAGACGGTCAGGTCCGTCAGCAGGTTGACCATGAAATCGATGATGAACCCCAGGATCGGGTTCTGCGCCTGTTCGGCCAGGATCGCGTGAAACCTGAGCGAGGCGATATGCTGCGCGCGTTCTTCCTCGATGTCGCCGGCCGGGTCCGAATAGGCGGCGATGTTATCGTCCAGCTGCCGCAGGATGTCGTCGGAAAGCCTGCCTGCCAGAGATGCGGCCAGTTCCGGTTCCAGCGTCAGGCGCAGCTGGTAGATGTCGCCGACCGACAGGTCCTTGAAATAGAAATAGTTGCCCAGCAGCGCCTTGGCCCGCTGGCGGCTGACCTCGTGCACGAAACTGCCGCCGCCCGGGCCGGTGCGTGTCTTGATCAGGCCCTGTGCTTCCAGGATGCGCATCGCCTCACGGATCGTGCCCTTGGCCATGCCGAAGCGCGCGATCAGGTCGCTTTCGCCGGGCAACCTGTCCCCGGCCTGCAGGCCCTGTTCGACAACCCAGGTCTTGATCGCCTCAGCGACCTGAACCGGCCGGCTGAGCCTGGGTTCATCCCCGGATCGGGTGGTGGCAGGCGGCAAGCTGGTCTTCTCCCATTGGTATCAGGTCCGGCACATCGGTGCGGCACAGATCGGTTGCACGCGGGCAGCGGCCGGCAAAGGCGCATCCCGGTGGCGGGTTGAGCGGATCGGGGAGTTCGGTTCCCTTCTGTTCCGGTGCGGTGAGGGGGCGGCCCACGACCGGCGCGCTGTCGGCGAGCAGTTTTGTATAGGGATGCCGGGGGTTTGCAAAGATGTTCTCGGCCTTGCCGATCTCGACGACCGACCCGAAATAGAGAACGACGACCCGGTCGCTGACCGCCTCGACGACGGCGAGGTCATGGGTGATGAAGAGATAGGTCAGGCCGAAGTCTTCCTTGAGCGCCGCCAGAAGGTTCAGCACCTGCGCCTGCACCGACACATCCAGCGCCGAGACCGGTT
>CAYGNB010000232.1:0-5328 GCA_964351135.1 uncultured Rhodobacterales bacterium
CTGGGCTTCTTCGGGCTCGGGTTGCCGCCGGAAAGCCCCGACTGGGGCAGCACGATCAATGCGGGCCGCAGGCTGCTCGCCGTTTACCTGCACCCCGCCCTGCCGCCGGCACTGGCGCTGCTGACGCTGGTGCTCGGCCTGAATTTGCTGGCCGACGGGCTTCGGGAGGAAAGCCTCAAGGACTAGGGGTGTCGCGGCGGCCCCTGCACGCCCCGGTTGCCTGAACAGGTGACGGGAACACGGGAACGATACCGGCGGAACCGGGGGCCAGCCCCCGGACCCCCGGAGTTTATCCGGCAAGATGAAGGGGCAAAGGCCCCGCCAGCCGGCAAGGAGGAACGAAGATGAGCAAACTCGCCGAGGTCGATGGCCCGATTCTGGAGATCGACAAGCTGTCCATTTCCTTCTTTACACGGTTGCGCGAAATCCCCGCGGTGATGGATTTTTCGGTGTCCGTGATGCCCGGCGAAGCGGTTGGTCTGGTCGGTGAATCCGGTTGCGGCAAATCCACCGTGGCCCTGGGCGTGATGCGCGACCTGGGCAAGAACGGGCGCATCGTCGGCGGTTCGATCAAGTTCAAGGGCCGCGATATGGCCGAGATGAGCGATACCGAGTTGCGTAGTATCCGCGGCAACGAGATCGCGATGATCTATCAGGAACCGATGGCATCCCTGAACCCCGCCATGCGCATCGGCCAGCAGCTCATGGAAGTCCCGATGATCCACGAAGGCGTGAGCAAGGAAGAGGCCCGCGCGCGCGCGCTCGAGGTGGTGACGGATGTGCGCCTGCCGGACCCTGAGCGGATGCTGAACAGTTTCCCGCACCAGTTGTCGGGCGGGCAGCAGCAGCGGATCGTGATCGCCATGGCGCTGATGTCCAAACCCGCCCTGCTGATCCTCGACGAGCCCACCACCGCGCTCGACGTGACGGTCGAGGCGGCGGTGGTCGAACTGGTCAAGGAGCTGGGCGAGAAATACGGCACGTCGATGCTGTTCATCAGCCACAATCTGGGCCTGGTACTGGAAACCTGCGACCGGCTCTGCGTGATGTATTCCGGCGAGGCGGTCGAGCGCGGATCGATCAAGGATGTGTTCGACGAGATGCAGCACCCCTATACACAGGCGCTGTTCCGGTCGATCCCGTTGCCCGGCGCCGACAAGAACGCACGGCCGCTGGTGGCGATCCCCGGCAACTTTCCCCTGCCCCATGAACGCCCGCGCGGCTGCAATTTCGGCCCGCGCTGCGACTATTTCGAGGAAGGCCGCTGCGATGTCGGCGATATCGCGATGGCGCCTGTACCCGGCAATGACCGGCATCACACCCGCTGCCTGAAGTTCCGCGAGATCGACTGGAACGCGCCGCTGGCCCTGGGCGAACAGAAGGAGAAGGCCGAAGTCGGCGACGTCGTTCTGAAGATGGAAAATCTGAAGAAATACTACGAGGTCGCGGCCAATGCGCTGTTTGGCGGCGGTGAAAAGAAGGTGGTGAAAGCCAATGAAACGCTGAGCTTCGAAGCGCGCGAATCCGAAACGCTCGCCATCGTCGGCGAATCCGGCTGCGGCAAATCCACCTTTGCCAAGGTGTTGATGGGGCTGGAAACGGCCACAGACGGGCAGATCCTGCTGGACAATCGAAATATCGAACAGTTGCCGATCGAGGAGCGTGACGCCAAGACCGTGGGCGAGGTCCAGATGGTGTTCCAGAATCCTTTCGACACGCTGAACCCGTCGATGACGGTGGGCCGTCAGATCATCCGGGCGCTGGAAATCTTCAAGGTCGGCAATTCCGAGGCCGAACGGCGGCAGCGCATGCTGGAGCTGCTGGATCTGGTGAAACTGATCCGCGCCTTTGCCGAACGTATGCCGCGGCAATTGTCCGGCGGGCAGAAACAGCGGGTGGGAATCGCCCGCGCCTTTGCCGGCGGTGCGCGGATCGTGGTCGCGGACGAACCCGTTTCGGCCCTCGACGTGTCGGTGCAGGCGGCGGTCACCGACCTGCTGATGGAAATCCAGCGCAACGAGAAGACGACACTGCTCTTTATCTCGCACGACCTGTCCATTGTGCGGTACCTGTCGGATCGGGTGATGGTGATGTATCTCGGCCATGTGGTCGAACTGGGCGATACCGAACAGGTCTTTGCGCCGCCCTATCACCCCTATACCGAGGCATTGCTGTCGGCGGTACCGATCGCCGATACCTCGGTCGAGAAGGAACATATCGTTCTGGAGGGCGACATCCCGTCGGCGATGAACCCGCCGTCAGGCTGTCCGTTCCAGACCCGTTGCCGCTGGAAATCCGAGGTGCCGGACGGCCTGTGCGACAGGGAAGTGCCGCCGGTGCGCGAACTGGCACCGGGTCATCAGGTCAAATGCCATCTGTCCGACGCGGCGCTGGCCACCATGCGCCCGGTGATCAAGATCGCGGCCGAATAGTCGCGATCCGTCACCCGCCCCAGATCGCGCGGACGTAGTTGCGGGTTTCCTTGTAGGGCGGCACGCCGCCGTGCTTTTCTACCGCCTTCGGGCCGGCATTGTAGGCGGCCAACGCCAGCCGCCAGGACCCGAATTTGCGGTATTGGCGCGACAGGTAGCGCGCACCGCCGTCGAGGTTTTCATAGGGATCGAGCGGATTGACCCCCAACGTCCGCGCTGTTCCGGGCATCAGTTGCGCCAACCCCAGCGCACCCTTGTGCGATTTGGCACGCGGGTTCCACCCCGATTCCTGCTGCACCAGCCGCAGGAACAGATCCTCGGGCACGTCGTGCCGGCGTGCCGCCGACTTGGCCATATCGAGGAACTGGCCCCGATAGCTCACCGTGATCCGCTTGGCGCCGTATTTTGACGGCGTATGGATCGTGGGCGGCTTCAGCCGGACCGAATTCGCGTATTGCTTGGATCCGCGCGAGTCCAGAACCCGGGTCTGGGACTTGAACAGGTTGCGCTTGGAGCGGGTCGAGAACATATCGGCATAGGCCGGCGCCGCCAGCCCAAACGCCGCAATCATCGCTACGACCGCAGATACCCTCATCTGATCTCCGTCCCGTCGTCCCGCCTCGTGCATCGGCTTTCCCGGCCGATCTTGGGCGCGACTATACTCAAAACCAACCGGAAATCCAGCACATGGGCGGCTTCCTGCCGTTAACTATGTTTCAACTGTTGCAGGGTGGGTATAGGTTGATGTCCGGCCGGTCCGGCGGGATTCGGCTGACATGAGCAGTAACAACAGGGGGCACCATGGCGGGCTCGGTCAACAAAGTCATTCTCATCGGAAATCTCGGCCGCGATCCCGAGGTGCGGACGTTTCAGAACGGCGGCAAGGTCTGCAACCTGCGCATCGCCACATCGGAAACCTGGAAGGACCGCAACACCGGCGAACGGCGCGAACGCACCGAATGGCATTCCGTCGCGATCTTCAATGAAAACCTGGCACGGCTGGCCGAGCAGTATCTGCGCAAGGGGTCCAAGGTCTATATCGAGGGCAAACTGGAAACCCGCAAATGGCAGGACCAGAGCGGGAATGACCGCTATTCGACCGAGGTCGTGCTGCGCCCCTATGCCGGGGAAATGACCTTTCTCGACAGCCGCGACGGCGGTGGTCAGGGTGGCGGATACGGCGGCGGCCAGGGCGGCGGCTATGGCGGTGGCGGCTATGGCGGCGACGACCGGTTTGGCGGCAGCGGCGGCGGCGGACAACCCCCGGCCGCGAGCAACCTGGACGAAGACGAGATTCCGTTCTGATCCGGCCCGCCCGGGTCAAACGGCTGAGAGGCGCAAACGATGACGTGGTCCTTTTCGATCGGACGGCTGTTCGGGTCGGAGCTTCGCGTTCACGTCACCTTTTTCCTGTTACTGGCCTGGGTCGGGTTCGCGGCCTATACCGAAAGCGGCTGGACCGGCGCGATCAACAACCTGTTGTTCGTGCTGGCTCTTTTCGCCTGCGTCGTGGCACATGAGTTCGGCCACGCGCTGACGGCGCGGCGTTTCGGCATCCGCACCCCCGACATCACGCTGCTGCCGATCGGCGGTCTGGCGCGGCTCGAACGGATGCCGGAGAATCCGCGACAGGAAATCATCGTGGCGTTGGCCGGTCCCGCCGTGAATATCGTGATCTGGCTGCTTCTGGTGCTGCTCCTCGGCGCGGCACCGGTGTTTTATCCCGACGGCGGCGGCGACCTGTCCGGGTCCGGGTTGCTGGGGCAATTGGCCACGGTCAACCTGTTCCTGGCCCTGTTCAACCTGCTTCCGGCCTTTCCGATGGATGGCGGACGTGTGTTCCGCGCGGTCCTGTGTCTTTTCACCGACCGGGTGACGGCAACACGCGTCGCCGCGCTTTCGGGCCAGATTCTTGCCTTCGCGCTGGGGTTCTGGGGGCTGAGTTCCGGCAACCCGATCCTGATCCTGATCGCCGTCTTTGTCTTTGTCGCCGCCGGGGCCGAGAGCCAGGACGTGGCGATGCGCGCCGCAACCCGCAGGCTGGTGGCCCGCGACGCGATGATCACCCGTTTCGAAAGCCTGAGCCCGCAGGACAGCGTCGCCGCCGCCGCGCAGGCATTGATCCGCACGACCCAGCACGAATTCCCGGTCCTCGACGCCGAGGGACATCCATTGGGGTTTCTCACCCGCTCGGCGCTGTTTTCGGTGCTGACCGGCGATAGCAACCGGACCAGCCCCGTCAGCGAAATCATGGAAACCAATATCCCAGAGGTACCGCTGGGCGCAGGGTTGGAAACGGTCCTGAATGCGTTGCACGATGGCGCCCCTGCGGTCGCGATCTGCGACAGCGAGGGCCGCATGCTGGGCTACATCACCCGCGAAAACGTGGGCGAACTCATGGTCGTTCGCGGCCGGTAGAATTAGTAACTACAGATACTTACGGGCGGCACCTGAAGAAGAATCTTAACTCCGGATCTACCGGATCAACGCCTCGGTCAGCACCGCCTGCACCTCGCTTTCGGGCACGTCCTCGGCGACAAAAGCCTCGCCGATGCCGCGCGCCAGAACATAGCGCATCCGACCGTCTACAACCTTCTTATCCTGCGCCATCAGCGCCAACAGACCCTCGGCATCGGGCAACGTTCCGGGAATGTCGGACAGTTCCGTCTTCATCCCCATCTCACGCAGATGCGCACGAACCCGGCTGGGTTCTTCCTGCGCGCACAGGCCCAGCCGCGCCGACAATTCAAATGCCAGCGCACAGCCGATCGCGACGCCTTCGCCATGCAGCAGGCGGTCGGAATAGCCGGTCGCGGCCTCCAGCGCGTGGCAGAAGGTGTGACCGAGATTCAGCAACGCGCGATCGCCCTGTTCGGTTTCGTCGCGTACCACGATG
>CAYGNB010000233.1:0-5326 GCA_964351135.1 uncultured Rhodobacterales bacterium
TGCGGGCGCGCAGCTTCCGGCAGACATCCTGGCCCTGAATACCCGGCAGCATCAGGTCGAGGAGGATCACGTCGTAGCTGTTCGACGCGGCATATTCGAGCGCGTCCTCGCCATTGGCAGCGTGATCGACTGACCAACCCTCGGCGGCCAATCCACGGCGGACGAAATCGGCGACGCGGGCCTCGTCTTCCACAAGAAGGATATTCATGACCGGCTCCTTGGTGATCGTGCCAGTGGTTTAGCCCCCCGTTGCATTGGCTATCTTCCAGGCATCGATTCGCAAATCATGTGCCCGGAGTTCAGGCGGATTTGCGCGAAGCGCCGGAGGATACGATTTTCATCCTCGGTTCTTTCGGCAGCGAAACGACCACCCGCAGCCCGCCGGTTTCGCCATCCTGGAGTTCGACGGTGCCGCCATGCGCCTCAACGATGGATTTCGTGACCGGCAGGCCGAGACCGCTGCCTTCGACCCCTTGACCGGAGGCGTTGGACCCCCGGAAGAACCGGTCAAAGGCCTGTGATTTGTCTGCCGCGCTGAGGCCTGGGCCGTCATCCTCGACAGTGACGACGTGCGCGGTGGGGGTGTTCTCGAGCGTGACCGAGATCGACGGGCCGCCATAGCGCCGTGCATTTTGCAGCAATGCAAGGATCGACTGGCGCAAACGCACCTCGTCGACCAGCGCAAGCACCTGGGTATCGGGGATTTCGACCTGCACCGGATCCGGGAACATCGCCACCGCATCGCGGATGACTTTCCTCAGGTCGGTTTCTTGCCGATCGAGCCGCAATTGCCCGGCCTCGTAACGCGCCACGGTCAGCATGTCGTTCACGATCTGGTTCGTGTGCTTGGCGCTGTCGCGAATTCGGGCGAAGGCGTCCGAGACAACGTCGCCCAGATCGCCAGCCGTGCGCAGGGTCACGTCGGCTTCGCCCAGAATGATCGCAAGCGGGGTGCGCAATTCATGGCTGATGTCAGCCATCAACTGTTTGCGGTTCTCTTCGCCGATCTCGAGCTTGTCGAGCAACCGCTGAAGCTCGGACGTACGGGCCGCAACTGTTTCCTCAAGATGTCTTTGCTGTTCTTCGCGGCTGGCTTCTCGGGCCGCGAGCGCTTCGCTCATGCTGCTCAGAACCCCGCCAAGGTCCCGGAACTCGCGGCTGCCGCCAAGCGCCACGGGGGTGGAATAGTCGGCATTGCGCAGCCGGTCGATGTTTTGCTGCAGGCGGACGATGGGCTGCCTGATCTGGCCGTTGAAGGACAGAAGACCCACGATCAGCATGACGACCGCCGTCACGAGAATGACGTAAACGAGCCTTTTGTTCCGTGTGCGAAAGGCAGCGGCCTCGGTGAGAACCTCATCGACCTCTTCCATCTCTCTTTCGAGCGCGATTCCGATCTTGCGATCCAGTTTCGCGTCGATCTCACCGTCCAACAGTGCCGCGAGGCGTTCGATCTGGATGAACGTTTCGATCGGATCGCCGGTCGACGTCAAGGTTGCGATGGCCTCGTCGATCGACCGGATATCCTCTTCGATTTCGTCCAGAAGTTCGAGCTCTTCGATCTCCTCTTCGCCCACCATCCGGATTTCGCGGGCGATGACGCTGCGAATGTCTGCGAGGTTCTGCTCGATCTTGGCCCGCAGCGCGGTTTCCGCCTCGCCGCCGTCCCGATCCCCGATAAGCAGGGCATCGCCATGTTGCTTGAACAAGCGGTAGAGGTTCGCTTCGAGTTGCAGGTGCAACCCGTAGGAATCCTGCGCAAGCTGCGTGCGTGCGTCCCACCAACGGGATTTGTTGAGACCGTAGAGCGTCAGCCCGGCCAGCCCGCAGAGAAGGCTGACGATCACGGCTGCATAGATACCGAACAGGGTGCTGGAACGCATATCAGGTGACCTTGGAGTATTCTGCTCGACTGGAGCGGTTTGGTGCTTCGGCAAGTATCACCGTGGCTCGGCTGAGACGCCGCAGGATCGCAAGCAGCCGCTCCCTGTCAGGATCGGCCGACCACCGAAGTGAGGAGATGACGATCACATCGGCCCGGCCAAGGACCGCACGGGCAAGGTCGAGTCGCAGGGATTGCAATGGCGTCAGGTCTTTTCCGTTTTCGGCGATGCGCTGTTCGAGTCCTTGAGGCGCCGCCAGCAAATCACCCAATCCGAAGTCTGACAAGACCTCGGCGATTTTCGTGTCTTTGGGTCGCTTTCGCGCGCTCAGGGTGGCCGAGCGCCGCAGACTGCCTTGCAGGCCGATATGGTTGTCTCCGATGAAGCTGACGCGAGGCGCCTCGGGTTGACCGTTGAACCGAAGCTCCACCCCATTCTTGCGATCCAGCCCTGCGATAAGACGCGAGAGGATCGTCGCGTTTTCACCGTCCAGCCTGACGACTGAACCGCCATGGGCGGAAAATCGAACGGGGTTGCCTCCAATCTGGCCGCGCAACGTGACGCTGACCGCGGCAGTGTCCGGTAATGATCGTCTTTGAACGGTCGGCTCGCCCAATAGCCTCTGCGCCTTTTCCCTGGCGACACGCCACGCACAGTAGCGATCCCATGCCGCCCCGAGATCCTGCAACGGCAAGGCAACAAGGGCGAGAACCGACAGGCTTGCTGCGACGGTGGCGGGCGTCGTTCCGTTCCGGCTGGCGAGCCACAACATGGCAAGGCCGGAAAACGCGGCGCCGATCTGCAGGACGGTCTGCAGTCCGGCGGTCCGGCCGCGTCGGGCCACGGCATCCTCCTTGAGCGATGCGCCCTGCGCATCCAGCGCCCGCAACTCCTTGTCGGTGCGTCCCATCAGGTCGAGTTCCGGCGCGATGGCGATGCGTTCGATCATGGCGATTGCGATGCTGGCGCGCCGCTGCCTGACCTGCCGGTGACGGCGTTCGAGATGCCAGGCGATGGCACCCATGAGCAAGAGCGCAAGGGTGAGGGGGAGCAGCCCGGCGCCAGCCAAAGCCGGATCGAGGGCGAAGAGGATTGCAATCGCGCCGGGCAGAACGACCAATGCCGTCATGATATCGGGCAACCCGCGCCCGAACCAAAGCCGCGCGGCCGACAGATCGCCGACAAAGCGCAGCGACAAGGCTCCGACGCGCCGTTCTTCGTGGCGGGACTTGGGCAGGCTGGCGATTTGTTCATATAACACGCGGCGCAGGGCGATGGCGTAGCTCTGCCCCAAGGCCTCTGCGCGGCGACGCGACAGAAGCAGACAGAGCGCGGCAACAGTGCCCGACAGGGCCAGTTCGAGCATCGTGCCAGCCGCCAGGACGTCACCCGCATGCAGGGATGCAAAGGCATCGCGCGTTGCAAAAGCGGCGACGGCCAAAGACGCCGCCTGCACGATGCCACAGGCCACGACGAGGACCGCGTCGGTGACGCGGTCCGGCGTGGCAAGAGGCGGGAGGCTCCTCATGCCGCTGCGTCTTGCGCATTGCGCCGCATCAAGGGGGCGACGTGCAAGGCGATGGTTTCGGGCGACCAGAGGTCTTCGCGCGACAGGATCGGGAGACCCGTCACTTCGCGGGCCTCTTTACTGGCAAGCGGCGAGCAACTCACCATGCCAGAGATGGCGAAGGGGCCGAGGTTCATCTGCCCCAGCACCGTCACACCGCCTAGGGCGCTGAGCGCGTCAGGGGCGGCAAACAGGATGCCGTCGAGCCGGTCCCGGATGCGGGACGATTTCAGGATCGCGCGGGTTTCCCGCTGAAAGACGCCGTCGGCGATTTCGACCACGACAACCTCTGCCCCGCGGGCGGCCGCCGTGGCGACCAGCGTGTCGAAGCCCGTTTCGATCCGGTCGAGCGGCATGCGAAAGGTCGTTGCCATGCCGGCATCGGTAAAATCAAGCGCCGGTGCGCCGCCGTCCTCGAAGCTGTTGAAGTCGCCGAAGGCGCCGGTGCCGGTCGCCTTCACGCCCGCCACGGCATAGCCTGCACGCTTCAATCCATGGGCCAGGCTCGACGCCGCCGTGGTCTTGCCCGAGTTCATCGAGGCGCCGAAAACGCCGATCACCGTCACCTGGTTGTCGGCGGGCAGGGCGGGCAGGGCGTAATCCGCAACATTCAGAACCCGACCCCCCGCACCTGTCAGCAGGCCCACCGGCCGCAGGCGGGTCGGTTCGTCCATGCGATCATGGGCGGCATCCGCACGGCCGGCGACGCCGCCGCCGGCCACGAGGTCGACCAGATCGTCGTCAATGACGGCGCTCGCCAGGAACTGATCCGGTGCGTACCGGTCACCCAGACAGAGGACGACCAGATCGCCCGGATAGCTCAGTGAAACGCGGCGTTCGGCCAGCTGGATTTTCTTGTGCTGGCCGATTTCGGCGATTTCGCACAGGATCAGGTCGCCCGCCTTCGCTGTCTGGAATGCCGTGGAAAGGCCACAGACGTCGTCGCGGTTCACCCGGCGGGTGGTGAATGCCCATTTCGCGAAATCGCAAAGGGATGGGTTAAGCGTGGTCATCTCGGTCATTTCAGTGCTCCGTCGTGCTGCGTTACGATGACCCCGGTTCTGCCCGGCCTCGGTGACCGTTTTCCGGCACGCAGATGAACCGGTTCCGGTCGGACAGATGAATGTCAGATGAACGCCTCTTCTCGACGGAATGTGCTGCGAACGGATGCCATGACATCGGGTCGATGAGGGGCGTTTCGAATTGGTCGATAGGCCGACGACTCCACCTGTCGCGATCACCCACGGTTCTCGCATGGTCGAGCGGTGATGGTTCTACGGGATGACTGACGGGGCGGCGCTAATCGTCGTCATCGTCATCGTCATCGTCATCATTGCGCTCTCTATTTGATCTGGACCGACCGTTCCCCCGTCCCTTGCGAAGCTCCTGGATCGAAAGCCGGTTGTCTCCGTTACGGTCGATGGCTCTCAGGAGTTCACGCGCGCCGTCCCGGCCGAAAGCGCCTACCAGTTCCTTGAGAGTCAGCACACCGTCCGAGTTCTTATCCACGGACCGGAAACTCGCCGATTGCGCGTGCGCGACGAACGGGACGCCGCACGCGGCGACCCACGAAATCGTTATATACAGGGCCAAACGGGGCAGGCGACAGGGGCTGCGAACCGGTGGTAGGGTATTCTGTGTATCCGGTCTTGAACCGCATCGAGCTCTGCGTAGGAACATTGTTTTTCGTTTGCGTACAATTGGGTCCAACTGATTCTTATCGCATCGGCGAATGAACATCATCCGTTTGGAAACGTGAATGTCAGATGAACGTTCCGGCGCCGACCGCTGCGAACACGGACAGGTTCGCCCCGAGTGATCGGACCGGCCCGAGTGGTGCCGTATCGACCGTGGTAAGCTGGCCGAGGACGGTGAT
>CAYGNB010000234.1:0-2758 GCA_964351135.1 uncultured Rhodobacterales bacterium
TACGATA
The DNA here is from genome assembly GCA_964351135.1 of uncultured Rhodobacterales bacterium. GTDB lineage: Bacteria > Pseudomonadota > Alphaproteobacteria > Rhodobacterales > Rhodobacteraceae > Pukyongiella. The sequence continues at coordinate 8 of CAYGNB010000234.1, forward strand.
CCTACAAGGGCACGTCGCCGGGTATCGATGGCTGGTCGCTGGAACATCAGGCGCTGGAATGGGTGGTGCCCTATCACGACGGCGCGATCCGGTATTTCCGCGAGGCCGGTGTCTGGACCGATGCTCATGATGCCCATAACGCCCGCCTGATCGAGCGCCAGAAGGTTCTGAGCGACGCCTGGGCGGCGCAGCAGGCCGAAAATCCCGATAACTGGGACGAGGTCTGGGCCGCACGGCGGCGCGAGGCGCTGCAGGCGGCAGGCTTTCAGGCCTTCTACTGAGACGCAGGAATGTTTCGGGGGCGATGAGCCCCCGAAACTCACTTCAGATCGGAACATTCCCAATGCCTGAGACCGTTCAAAGCGCCGGGGCTGGCGCGTCGGGGTCGATCCCGGCCAGCAAGGGCAGCAGTGTCCTCGATGCGGAACTGACGACCGCCAATCTGCGCCTGAGCGGGTTTCTGCGGTGGTATGTGATCGCTGCGACGATGGGCGCCGTCCTGTTGTCGGTGAACCAGCTGTTCAACCTGCGGCTGGGCAACTACACCATGCTCGAAGGGCAATATCTGTACCTCCTCGCCGGGGTGTTCCTTTCGATTGCATTCGTCTGTTTCCGGATCGACGGCAAGGCCTCGGCGCATGCGCCGTGGTACGATTGGCTGCTCGCGCTGGTGTCGCTGGTGGTGGCCACGTTTTTTGCCGCAACCGCGAGCGAGAGTCTCGACAGCGGCTGGGAATACGCGGCGCCGTCATCCGCCATCTGGTTTTCGGTCGTGTTCTACGGCCTGATCCTCGAAGCAACGCGCCGCGCGGGGGGCTGGGTGTTGTTCGCGATCGTGGGGGTCTTTTCGCTCTATCCCACCTTTGCCGGGTCGATGCCCGATCCGCTTTCGGGGTTTCAGAGCCCGTTTCTCGATCTCGTTCCCTATTTCATGATCTCGTCCGAGGCGTCCTTCGGCATTCCGATGAACGCATTCGGCAACCTCGTCATCGGATTCGTTCTATTTGGCGCGATCCTGCAATTCACCGGTGGCGGCAAGTTCTTCAACAATCTCGCGCTGGCGCTGGTCGGTCAGTTCCGGGGCGGCGCGGCCAAGGTTGCGATCTTCGCTTCGGGCTTCATGGGGTCGATGTCGGGTTCGGTGATATCCAATGTGCTGACCACCGGCGCGGTGTCGATCCCGGCGATGAAACGCACCGGGTTTTCGGCGCGCTATGCGGCCGCGACCGAAGCCTGCGCATCCACCGGTGGCGTTCTGATGCCGCCGATCATGGGGGCCACCGCCTTTGTCATGGCGGCCTGGCTGTCGCGACCGTATGTCGAGATCATGATGGCGGCCGCGGTGCCATCGCTGCTCTATTATTTCGGCCTTTTCGTACAGATCGACGCCTATGCCGCGCGCAACGGCCTGAGAGGGCTGCCGCGTCGGGATCTGCCGCGGCTGGGCGAGACCATGCGCGGTGGCTGGCAGTATATCGCGGTCTTTGCGGTGCTGATCTTTCTGATGGTCGCGTTTCGGTGGGAAACCACCGCGCCGTTTTACGCCATCGTTCTGCTGCTGGTGATCAACCAGCTGTCGCGCAAGGACCGGTTTTCGCGTGACGCGTTTCTGGACATGATCGTGTCGGTCGGACGCACCCTGGCCGAACTGACCGCCATCGTTCTGGGGATCGGGATCATCGTCGGCGCATTCCAGGCAACCGGGTTGACCGGGCCGCTGGCGACCGAGCTGATCTTTATCGCCGGCGACAACCTGTTCGTTCTGCTGATCATGGGGGCGATCACCAGCTTTGTCTTCGGCATGGGGATGCCGGTGACGGCCTGCTACATCTTCCTCGCGGTGGTTCTGGCGCCGACGCTGGTGCAGGCGGGGCTGAACGAACTGGCGGTGCACCTGTTCATTCTCTACTGGGGCATGGTCAGCTTCATCACGCCGCCGGTCGCCATCGGCGCATTCGGGGCGGCCACGCTGGCCGGCGCGGCGCCGATGCGCACCGGGATCGAGGCGATGCGCCTGGGTGGCGTGATCTATATCGTGCCGTTCTTCTTCGTGCTCAATCCGGCCCTGATCGGCGAAGGGACAGTCCCCGAGATGATCGTGGTGTTCATCGGTGCGCTGGTGGGTATCTGGCTGATTTCCGCGGCGCTTCAGGGCTATGTCAGCTTCTTCGGGCCGCTGCCGCGGGGTGTCGCAGGCGCTGCGCTGCGCCTGTTGCTCTTTGCGGGCGGGATGCTGATAGCCGCGCCCGTCGGGGGCGCCTTCAGCCTGCTGCATCTCGGAGTGACCGGTGCAGGCGTGGCGCTGGCAATCCTTCCCGCGATCGTTGCGCGGCGGACCCGACAACGGGTATCCCGGACCGGGCAGGCCATTCCGCAATAGAGGCCGCGCGGGACCGGCACAATCTGGGTCGGTCGGCCGATATAGAGCAGAGTTTCGAGCGAGGGGGATATCATGCAGAGTGATCTGGACAGGCTGGCGGCGCAGATCCTGCCGGGCATGCGGGTTGCGGTGCCGGTCGATTACGGCGGGGTGCCGATGGCCCTGACGCGGCGGGTGATCGCGCAGGGGACCGCTAAAGACCTTCATCTGGTCTGCGTGCCCACCGGCGGGTTGCAGGTCGATATGCTGATCGGCGCGGGGATGGTGTCGACCGTCGAAACCAGTGCGGTTTCCCTGGGCGAGGCCGGTGGCGCGCCCCGGTTCAACGCGGCCGTGCGAGCGGGCGACATTCGCATTCTGGACGCGACCTG
>CAYGNB010000234.1:2858-5313 GCA_964351135.1 uncultured Rhodobacterales bacterium
GTGGCCCGGGCCGAACGCGGGGCATGGCCCCATGGCGCGTGGGGGGAATACGACCCCGACACCGAGGAAATGCGCCGCTACGCCGCCGCCGCCCGGACGCCTGAGGGCTTTGCCGCGTACATGGCCGAAGCAATACAGGAGATGACGGCATGACCCCGCCCGCCACCGCCCGCGAGACCCTGATCGTCTGCATCGCCCGCCTGCTGCGCGGCACGCGCCATGTGGCCGTTGGCGCCGCGTCGCCGATCCCCGCCGCCGGTGCCATGCTGGCGCGGGCACAGGCCGAGGCGGCGGGCGAGCCGCCTCTGCGCATCTCGATCCTTGGATCGGTCGCGCATAACTTCTTTACCAACGGTTCGGCCGAGCTGTTCGATTGTGCCGGGCAGGGACGGATCGACGCTTTTTTCCTGGGCGGCGGGCAGATCGACGGGGCGGGCAACGTCAATCTTGTCGGCGTCGGGAACTATCCGCAGGTCAAGGTCCGCTGGCCGGGGTCTTTCGGTTCCGCCTATCTGTATTTCGCGATCCCGCGCGTGATCCTGTTCCGCGAGGAACATACGCCGCGGGTGATGGTCGAAAAGGTCGATTTCGTCAGCGCTCCCGGAACCAGTGCGCCAGGGATCTGGCGCCAGGGCGGGCCATATGCGCTCCTGACCAGCCGGGGGCTGTTTTCGTTCGACGCCGGCCGGCCCGGCTTCCGGCTCGAAAGTTTGCACCAGGGCGAGTCTCTGGAGGGGATCACCGAAGCCACCGGCTTTGCCTTCGATCACGACGACGCACCGCCGGAGACCACGCCGCCGGATGGCTCGACCCTGGCGCTGATCCGGGGCAGGGTGCTGGACGAACTGCATGAAACCTATCCCGATTTCGCCGCCACGCTGCGTGCGGTGATTGCCGAAAGCGCGCAAAAGGAGCCCACCACATGACCGAGCCGACCGGATCGCTTTCGCATCTCAAGGTGATCGACGCCAGCCGTGTGCTGGGCGGACCCTATGCCGGACAAATCCTGGCCGATCACGGGGCCGACGTCATCAAGGTCGAACCGCCCGCGGGGGACGAGACGCGCGGCTGGGGGCCGCCCTTTCTGGATGGCGCGGCGAGCTATTTCCTGGGGTTGAACCGCAACAAGCGGGGCATGGCGCTGGACCTGTCGAAACCGGCGGGGCAGGAGCTGCTGTCGCGGTTGCTCGATGACGCGGATGTGCTGATCGAGAATTTCAAGACCGGCACGCTGGACAAATGGGGACTGTCTCATGCCGAGATCGAACGCCGCTTCCCACGGTTGATCCATTGCCGGGTATCCGGGTTCGGTGCCGACGGCCCGTTGGGCGGGTTGCCCGGATATGACGCGGCGATCCAGGCCAGTTGCGGTATCATGAGCGTGAACGGTGAGAAGGGCGGCGACGGGCTGCGGGTCGGGCTGCCGGTGGTCGACATGGCGACCGGGCTGAACGCCGTGATCGGTATCCTGATGGCACTGGCCGAACGCGAACAAAGCGGCAAGGGCCAGTTCGTTGAAACCGCGCTGTACGACTGCGGGGTGTCGCTGCTGCACCCGCATCTGCCCAACTACTACCTCTCGGGCAAGGTCGGCGAACCATCGGGCAACGCGCATCCGAACATCTGTCCCTATGACACCTTCGCCACCCGTACCGAGCCTCTGTTTCTGGCGGTGGGAAACAATCGTCAGTTCGCGACGCTCTGCCGGGTGATTGATCGCCCCGATCTGCCCGAGGATGCGCGGTTTGCCGATAACAGCCTCCGCAACCAGAATCGCGACGCGCTCAAGGTCGAGCTGGAACAGGCAATGCGCGCTCATGACTGCGCGGAACTGGCCGATGAGTTGATCCATGCCGGCGTGCCCTGCGGGGCGGTGCGATCCATCGACCGGGTGGTCGATGACCCTCATACAAGGCACCGTGAGATGATCGTCGATATCGGCGCCTATCGCGGTACCGGCAGCCCCATCAAGCTGTCGCGCACGCCCGCATCCTATCGGCGCGCGCCGCCGGGCTTTGCCGAACACAGCCGCGAGATACTGCAGTCGCTGGGTGTGGACCCGGTGGACTTCCCCGGCGCCGTACCCGATAGCGGGAAAGACGGCTGACATCACGGTTGGCCGCAGGCGGGCCGGTCCCGCCTTCTGCCCCATGCCCGTCGCCGCTGCGCGACCCTTCAATGTGATTACGAGGACGACCATGAACGGCGCCGATCTGTTGTGTGAAACCCTGCTGGCCAACGACATAGATACCTGTTTCGCCAATCCCGGAACCTCCGAGATGCATTTTGTCGCGGCGCTGGACCGCCAGCCACGGATGCGGTGCGTGCTGGGGCTGAGCGAGGGCGTGGTGACCGGTGCCGCGGACGGATATGCGCGCATGGCCGGGAAGCCGGCGGCGACGCTGCTGCATCTGGGGCCGGGGCTCGCCAATGGTATCGCCAACCTGCACAATGC
>CAYGNB010000235.1:0-2785 GCA_964351135.1 uncultured Rhodobacterales bacterium
CCTTGGGTGCCAGCGCGGTTTCGGTCACGCCCAGAACCATCCTGCCTTGTGCATAGGAAAACTCCTGCCACCCGCCAGGGCAGGTCGTCTGGTCCGGATTGGTCATAAAGGCGACCATGTGCCTAGGTGCGCCACCGGTTCCGGCAAGCAGGGCGGTCGGACCGGCCGACACCGCCAGGCACAGGGCGCATAGAATCGGTCTGGTCATCCGCATGATCTCCTCCTGTCGTGGTTGACTCCGCCCGGCTACTCGAAGGCCGAAACCGTCCCGGCGATGCCGGCTCCCCAATCACCGCCAAGATCTCCGACAGCCAGCAGGCCCGCGGTCACCGGGTTGTCACCGCCCTGTATCAGCGGCTTGCACAGCAATGGAATGGCCGGGAGAATGAGCGCCGCCTGACCGGCCGAATTGACCGCGTCGTTTTTCTCGCCCACGATCACGGCGCCGACCGACACCGCCAACAACAGTGCGCCAGACAGCGCGTCGGCGATCTGCCCCGGCAACTCGTTGAAACGCGTTATCCGTTTCCGCGTCGCGAACGACGCGACATCCAGTATGAAGGGAACAAAGGCCGCCGCCCACTGCGCCACGAGCCAGTACCCGGTTTCCGTGTCGCCTTCGATAACCAGCGACGGGATCACGATGGCCTGGGTCGCGACCTCCAGCGCGATGGCCGACAGCTGTAAAATGGACGGAAGATCGTCGATATTGCCGATGGCCGCGCCATCAAGCGCAAGATCCAACGCACCGTATTCGATCCAGGCCGCCAGACCAACGACAGCGAGCACCCTGAGCAGCGCATCGGTATCGGAGGCGTCGTAAAGCGTGGCGTGAGAAGCCGCCGTCGCGGGCGCGGCATCATCCGACCCCTGAAGCACGGCGGGCCACGTAACCGGCGCGTTCACCAAATCGTTCGCCTGGGTGGCCGTGAACGGCGGGCTGGCCTTCGACCCGCCCCAGAACACCTTGTAGATCAGCGTTGCCGGAACGGCGATGATCAGGCACATCACGTCGAGGATCGTCAGGTCGTGCTTGGCCACTTTCTTGTAGAGCCACGATATGACGGGTATGTTGATCGGCTTGATCAACAACGCATTCACCGCCGATATCGCATCGGCGGCAACATCGAGGATCACCAGGATCACCGCCTCGACCACGCTGAGCACGATGAGCACCAGTTCTTCCACCAACTGCAGCAATTCGAGGATCGCGACGTCGAAGAAGCTCTTTACCCCATGGATGTCGCCCAGAAACGACTCCATCTTCTTCAGACCTTGTTGCAGTTGCTCCTGCGTCTTCTTGTCGAACGCCGTGCTGATCGCGTTCTCGATCTGGCCAAAGAAATCGTCGGCACCCGCCGGTCCGGCCCCCATGAGAGCCGCCCCGCCGACTTTTTCGTTGACCGGCCCTTTCGATCGGTTCCGCACATAGTTCATCTGCACCGAATTCTGCTTGCGATAACCATGCAGGTTGTTGGCGTCGAGCGTGCTGCCGCCTCCGCCAAATGCGCTGTTCTTGCTCGACGAAACACTGTTGTTGAAACTTGCGCCTTTTTCGAACACCGCTTCGAGGCTGTTGAAGGCCTTTACGATTTCAGCCTTCGCGGCATCGAATTCCTTCTGCACAAAGGCCGGCCCCTTCGTCTTGGACAGCGCCGCGACCTTGTTGATCGTGGACTCGACATAGTGCGAGATGACCTGTTTGCAGTGGATTATGTCTTCCCAGTGAAACAGCTCCATCAGCCATTTGATCGCCGATACGATGGCGCTCACGACAGCTTTAACGGCGGACGCGATTTTCATCACGACCAGCTCTATCGCGCTGGCCACGCCTTCGACGGTGTGGACCAGATGTTCGACACCATTGATGACGATCTTCGCGAGACCTTTTTCGACCTTCACCGCGATGCTCTTGAGCTTGTCGAGCGCGCTTTTCAGCAGATGTACGACATCGCCAAAGATCGACCCGATCGAGAGCGCCTCGGTCTGCACGAAATCGCGCTCGAAGCTGTCGGCATCCGCGTCGGTCACCGCGAGCCCGCCATCGTCAAAGGTCATCGCGAAGGCGAGCGTTTCGGTGTTGTCGGAGGTCCCCCGACCCACGCTCAGTGCGGCCTTTCCAAACTCTTTCAGTTTCTTGGCGCTGGCCTTGGCCGTCTTGTCCTTCGCATCCTGCGGAAGCAGCCCGGCTTGCTTTAACGCCGCGCCATCCACGGGGTGTGCAGCATCCTTACCGGCCAGACGTTCATGCGCGCGCGTGTCGGATCGCAGCGGGGCGGTCTTGCCGCCGGGGAGCCAACCGGCCGCAAGCGTGATCGAGGGCGCGGACAGACCAGTCGCAACAGTATGCAGGGCCAGTTCGCCGATTTCGTCCGTTTCCACATCCAGCGGCGTATTCGGCCCCACCTGATGCACGACGCCATTGACCGATACCATCGCCGGGCGATCGGTCGTCAACGTCATCACCTGTTTGGGAACCGCGTTGCCATTGGCGTCGAGCGAGGTGAGCGCATGATTGTAGCTGGGGGCCTCGGGCGGCACGGCATCGGTTTTGGTCTCGGGCACGGTCATGGTCTGCGTGAACCACGCGGTCGAGGCGGTGGCCTGCCCCAGATTCCGAACCTTCGATTCCAAGTCGTAGACAAAGACCTCGGGCCCGTCCGACATCTCGCGGGGACAGGCGATAGCGGACACGGCGCCGCCGAGAGGCACCCAGCCATCAAAGGCAACACCGGCGGCCGATGTGGATTGACGTTGCAGCCAGATGGAATCCTGCCCCTCCGAA
>CAYGNB010000235.1:2885-5297 GCA_964351135.1 uncultured Rhodobacterales bacterium
CCCAGCCCCAGATCATGTTCCACCTTGGGCGTGTCGGCCCAGGCAAAGGTGCCGTCCGATACGTTGGCGGCGCGGAAGGTCGCGGTTGTGCCCTGGGTCGTCATGACGGTCAGCGCATTGTCATCCTTGCCGGGGAGCAGTCGGTACCCCGCACCGGCCGCCGGGATCATCTCGCTGTGCAGCATCGACCAGTCGCCCACGGTTTCCGCCACTTCGATCAGAACAAAGATGCCGGGCTCGACGGCTTTCGAAATGCCGTAAACGAAAACCCGGCCATCCTCGGTCTCGAAAACATCGGTCTGGGTCATGCGCTCGATGAAACTCGCGAGCTGGCCTTCCATCGGGATGCCGGCCCAGCCCCCTGCTGCGGTCTTGCGCAGGCCGATGATCTTTTGCGTACCGTCGGCTGTGGAGTAATGCGCCAGCGCATAAAGCGCCGCACCGCGATAGAAGCCGAGCAGCTTGTCAATCGGGGCATTCTGGCTGCCGTCGACGCTCCGTTCCTCGTGGTTCCAGCCGGACGGCGATGACGGATCGTGAAAGAAATGCAGCAACGCATTGCCCACGCTGGCGCTGAGCAGTTCGGTGGAACTTCGCGAGGGTTTCCCGTCCGATCCCGCATTGTGAAGGGTGACAAATGAATTCGTAATGCCATCTGCGAGCGCGGGCAGCTTGGTTGCCGCGTAATCCTCGATCAGGTTGTACTGGTGGTCGAGCGCCTCGGCGGTCCTCGTCATAGCCATCTCCCGAGAGTCGAGCCCAGCAACGGCTGACATCAACGGGCTGAGCAAATGCGGACATTTCAAATTGGCTTACGTTACGTAAGCATGGGGCCTGTTGCCCCATTTGGCAACAGCCGACCCGCTACGCCCGCGCACCGCGCTGTGTGGTTGGCCCGTGGCACGACGGGGGGCCATCGGTTGTGAGCCGCTCTTCGGGTTCATGGCGACGCCCGGTTTCGATGCCAATCCGGGCGCCCCATCATTTTATCTGGCAGATCAGTCGCTCGGTTCCACCATCGGATGCTGGCACATCCTCTACTTGGCGGCCGCCGCCCTGATCTTGGCGAGGGCCTCTTCACATTGCGCCGCGCTGCCGACCACCTCGGCCCCTTCCGGCACGTCGGCGGTTTCACCGAACAGCGTAAGGGCGTTGGAGAGCACCTGATCGACCTGTTCAGGGGTCATGAGCCCCATATCCTGCGCCGATTTGGCCATTGTACAGATGCCGGTCGTCAGCCCCACAGCAACGCCGGCGCCAGCGCCTGCTCCGACTGCCGATCCCATTATCATGAATGTCCCGGCCACGCCGAGAACAAGGCCGATCAGGCCGCCTATCAGGTACTTTCCCATCGGGTTTCTTCCTCTTATTGGTCCTGCCTTTATGGAAAAGGCGTGCGGTCATCCCAACCGCACGCCAATATGCGTTCACTACGCAAGCTCAGCTTTTGTGGGGAGTCGTGCCCTCTTTCACAAAACCCGGCCATGACTTCCCCTCGGCGAAGAAATCCACCATCGTCGTGCCCGCAGCATCGTAGGAACACTGGATGTCGTCGCTGCGGTTCTCCAGATAGATCTTACCGTTCATGGCATGGGTCCCATCGGTACGTGTCCCCTGATACTGCATTTCCGCTTTCGCTTCGAAGTCCTGAAAGAACGACTGAGCAGCGGACGCACAGTCTTCGGCCATCCATTCGGGGCTCTCGGCGAGGGCCACAGTCGCCGTCGACGCCAGCAACGCAAGGGTCGTGAGGAGAGCGTGTTTCATGTAATGATATCCATCTCCGGGTGTCTCGGAAAAAAGAGGGCGGACCGGGTACCGAGACGGCATCCTGCCCGCCCACGAGGGAAACTCATTACTCTCAACAATCCTGCGCCGGGAGCATGTCGACCTTTGAATAACGGCCGTTTGAGGTCACGATCCGGGCACAAGACCCCGTGGCGCGGTTGAACCACCATGTCGTCAAACCCTGGGAACGGATCGCCTCATAGCCCTGGTTGGTGATGTTGAACTCGGCCTGACCGGCGCGCGCGCCCTCTAGATAGGTCAGGTCGGTTTCGACCCCCGGTGCAGCGGCAGAATCGCCCGACCCGGTGTCCTCCACACAACCGGCAAGCGCCGTGATCGACAGTAGGCCTGCAAGCATTACCTTGATATTGTTCATGTCTTTCGTCTTTCATTTCCGTGAGTGGTGTTTTGGACTATTTAATTTCAAGGCTGACCCTGTAGGTCTCGGTCTGCTTGCCGCGGTTGATCAGTTCGACGACATGGTCACCGGATTGCCAGAGCTGGCCGCGGTACGGCGTCTTGGCCGCGATCATCTCCAGCAGGAACGACCCGTCTGGGTTCCAGATCTGGTAGGACATCCGGCCGCCCTTGTGATGCAGTTTCACATCCAGAAACTGCCCGTCC
>CAYGNB010000236.1:0-5276 GCA_964351135.1 uncultured Rhodobacterales bacterium
TGCACCGGGTTCGAGATGAACTCGACGATACCCGCCGGGTTGCCGTCGTAAAGCGCCTGGATCGATTGCATCGACGGACCGTGCAAAACGCTGTCATAGGCATGGCAACCGGTGCAAACTGCGAGATAGGTCAGACGCCCCTTTTGTTCGGCGGTATAGACCGGCTCTTCGGCCCCGCCATCGATCCGGGCCGAAGCGAACGCCGCCCTGCTGTCATCGCTGTCGCACGACCCCCATTTTTTTGTGCCCAGCGTATCGACACCATCGGCATCCAGAACGCAGCTGTCGCGCCCCTTGCCCATGGACAGGACTTCGATACCCTTTTTGCCCGACGGGGCCAGCATGTCCGCCAACATCCCGCTCATGTCCTCGCCATTGCCGCTCCAGTCGTTGGCCATGATGCGGATGCCGTCCGAGTAGGGATCGAGCTTGGGGTCGCTTGCGAGCCCGAACGTGATGAGATCCGCGACGAAGACACCGACATTGCCGTTATCCGCAATCTTGTTGTTCTCGATGGTGATGTCGTCCGGCCCGACGATCAGGATGCCGGTACCGCTGGGCACACCGGCGGCGATCGAACTGGCCGGGGCAAAGTTCTCGTGATTGTTGCCGGTGATCGTGTTGTCGCGGATCACCTGGCTATGCGCGTCCTTGACCGGCAGGCCGGGGATGAGCGTCAGCGTAATGCCCGCGGCGTTGTCGTAGACATTGTTCCCGGCCATCAACGCGTTGCGGGTGTTTTCGAACTCGATCCCCATGACATTGCCAAAGGCCTCGTTCCCGATCACATCCACGTTGTCCGACATGCCGACATAGATGCCTGCATCTTCGGCCCCGGTCACGGTGTTGTTTGCCACCAGCCCGTTCGTGCCAAACTGCGGAAAGATGCCATAGAAGGCGCCTTCGACGTAGTTGTTGGTGATCTCGAAATTGTTGGCGCCCTGGGTCATGATGCCGTTGCCCTTGTAGCCTGTGACCCGGAACCCGTCGATCACGATGGAATGACCCGAGGCGATGATGCCGTCGTTCAGCACATGCTCGCCATCCAGCACCGCCCAATCGTCGCCATCGCGCAGCCCGCGCAGGGTGATGTTCGGTTTGTCCACATAGACCGACTGGCGGTAGAGGCCGGGCTCGACCAGGATGGTGTCGCCGGGCTGGGCGCGGTCGACAGCAGCCTGGATACTCGCGCCTGACGGTACGGTGAGTTCCCCGCCAAGGGCCATGGTCGACAAAGTACCGGCCAAGGCGGTCGTGCAGATGATATGTGATGCCTTCATTCTCTCTCTCCGTAGCTGTCAGTTCAGGTCGCTGGGGTCTTTGCCGCTCAGCGGATCTTCACCGCCATGGCCCATGGCAGCGGTTTCCTTGCGCGTTTCGAGAAACGGCTTTTCGGTGAGCAATGCGTCCCGACGCTGGCCGAACTGTGAGGCCAGGTCGGGCCTGTCTGCCCGGAGCGCCAGCCCGCCAAGGAATTTTGCATCATCGACAAGATCCTGCGGGTTTTCGCCGCTGACATCCGCCTGCAGCGCTGCTTCGAGCAGCGCGATGGCCTTTTCCGTCTCACGCTCGCCTAGATAGGCCTCGGCCAGTGTGCGGTGCACAGTCAAATCGCCCGGATTTAGGGCCTGCGCCTGTTCCAGCAGCGTAATCGCCGCGTCGATGTCGCCGCCAAGAAACTCGGGCAGCACCGCCAGAACCTGACCCAGCAATAGTTGCGCCAGCCCGTTCAGCGCCTCGGGGTTCTCGCCGATGGCGATCTGCAAGTCTTCGATGGCCGCTTCGAGCGCGGCGCTCTGGGCGTCAGGCGAGGTTTCCCGCAGGGTCGAGCCGAGGTTGAAGGCCGCGCGCAGAACGCGCGCTTCGGTCACTTTGGGAACGATCGGGTCGATCCGGTCCAGCAGCTTGCGGGCACTGTCGCGGGTTCGCTCCCAGCGCAGCCCCAGTTCGGCGGCGATTTCGGCGCCCTGGTAATGATCGGAATAGCTCTTGTCGAGCACATCGAAGTATTCGAGATGCGCGCCCAACACGTTGAGGTGGGTCTCGATATTATCCGTGCGGAATGTCGCGACCGCCCAGATCAGGTTGCTGGGCAGCGACAAGTCCTCCATGGCCTGCGCGCCATATTCCACGGCGCATCCCATCGCCTGTCGATCCCACTTGCTGGTGGCGTTTGCGGCAAAGGCCGACATCTGCGCGTCCCAATCCGTAATCGGGTCGCAGGCGATCTGTTTCGCGGCGGCGGCGCGGTATTTGGCCTGCACCTCGTCACTGGCGAGATCCGACAGGACCGAACCGGTCTGGGCGGTTAAAGCAGGGCCATAAAGCAGTGCCGCGCATGTCGCCAAGGTTGTCAGTTTTCGATGGGTTCCGGTCATGGGCGTCCTCTCTGTCTCAGTGACCCGTCGCGGGGCCGAGCCCGGACGGCAGGGTTTCGGGGGGAACCGGCAAAAGAGATTCGTCTTCCAGCGCACCGAGGAAGGCCACGATGTCAGCGACGGAGCTTTCCGAAAGCTGCGGCCCATCGGTCATGTGCACATGCCAGTGAATGCGCAGCCGGGACTCTGCCGGGGCGGCATGGCCACGCGTGTCGTTGTAGAAATCCACGACCTCGTCGAGCGTTGCGAACTGACCGGCGTGAAAATAGGGCGCGGTGCGGGTGATATTGCGCAGGGTCGGGGTCTTGAACGCCCCGTGAAGAGCCGGGTCGGCAGACAGTGCGCCGGCACCGGGATCGACAACGCCGCGCTCGTCGCTGGGGGCGCCGACAACGGCAAGCTCGAAATCGGTAAAGAGCGGTGGGATATGGCATTGCGAACAGCGCGCGACGAAGCCGCGAAAGGTGTTCATCCCGCGAATTTCCTGCGCGGTCATGGCGGTGCTGTCACCATGGGCATATCGGTCGTAACGGCTGTTGAGGCTGATCAGGCTGGATTGGAAGGCCGCCAGCGCAATGGCGGTGTTTTCGACGCTTGGTGCGGTGCCGAACGCGTCGTCGAACAGCGCGCGATAGGCCGCCGAGGCGTTAAGCGCACCGTCGATGCTTTCGGGCGTCGCGCCCATTTCGTCGGGGTTAAACAGCGGCATCAGCGCCTGATCTTCCAGATCGTCGGCCCGCCCGTCCCACATCAGCCGTTTGGAAAAAGCGACATTCCACAACGTCGGTGTTCCGCGCTCCAGAGCGACCTTGCCCACCGCTCGCCCGCGCCCGTCCGCCAGTCCCTGTTGCGGGGCGTGACAGGTGGCACAGCTCATGTCCCCGTCCTTCGAAAGGATGGGGTCGAAGAACAGGTACCGGCCCAGGTCGGTTTGTTGCGGGGTATAGCGCCGCCCCGGCGGATCCAGATGCGCCTGCACCCCCCCGTGCTGAGGCGGGCTGTCATAGAACTGGTAAAGCGTCACCAACTCGCAGGTGCCGTCCGCAAGCAACTGGAAGCTGGGCGGACACCGATCGGCAAGCAGAAACGTGTCGGCCAAAGCAGATCCGGTCAAAGCGGGTCCGGTCAGGCCCATCGTTATCGTGATCAGCGCCGCGATCCGCATATCAGGGCTCTAACGCAGTGATATAGGCCACGAGGGCGTCGATATCGGCGTCGCTCTCGATTGCGTCGGCCATTGCCTTCATCTGCTTGCCGGGGTCGTCGGCCTCGTGAAACCCGCGTCGGCCTTCGCGAAAGGCGACAAGCTGATCCCTCAGATACCAACCGTATTGGGCCGATAGCCGCGGAGCCTTCAAAGCGTCGGTTCCCTGCGCGCGTGCGCCGTGGCACGAGCTGCAACCGGAATAGAGCCCGCGTCCACGAAACCCCGGCGGATCGTTATCGTCTTCCAGGGCCGGGGTCGGGAGTCCCGCAAGATAGCTCGAAATGGCCTCGATATCGGGACTGCTCAGATCGGCGAAGATGTCGATCATGGCGAGACCGGCATCGTTGGTTTCCTCGATGCGCCGCCACCCAGACTGCATGTTCGAAATCTGCCGGGTGAGGTATTCGGCATTCATGGCCGCGAGCGCGGGGGCCCGCAGGTCGGTATAGCCTTCACCGGCTTCGCCGTGGCAGCCCGCGCAGTTTTCGGCAAACAGATCGTTGCCCTGCGCCTGCACCCCCGCGCTCCATAGCGGAGCGAGAATAACCAGAATGGCGGTGAAATGGCGCGTGCCCATGATCTGTCATGATCCCGTGAATTTGCAGGGAATTTGGATCAGCCTAGGCAGGGGGCGGCCGGAAATATTGACAAGTGCGGCACAAAAATTGACATTTTCGGTCATTAGGCGATGCGGAGCGGCCAGTGATGCGCCCTTCAAAATCTCCCGCCACGCCCTGCGGATGGCTTGTCGAGGCGCTGTTGGCGGCGGATGTGGAACTCGACGCGGTGAGCGGCTTTCTGGGGCGCCCGCTTACTGCACGCGGGCTCGACCGGCTGGTCCTGCCGTCCGAAACATTTCTGCGCCTGTTCGAATGGGGCGCCCGGATCTGCGGTGATCCCGACCTCGGCGTGCATATAGCAGCCGGCCTGACGGCCCGTGACGTCGGATTGCTGGGCTATCTGCTGGAAAACTCCCAAACGCTCGGAGAATGGGTAAGAAACGTTACCCACTATCACGAGATTTTCTCGCAGGATGCCGAAATCGCGGTCAGTTCCAGCGAGGGAATAATCCGCCTCGACTATGTACCTGTCGTCGCCGTCGAATTCATACCTTTACAGGATATCTGCTGCTCTCTCGGTATGATTGTCCAGGCGATCCGGTTGGCCACAAAACGCGATTGGCATCCGGTTCGTTGCCGCTTGGTTACGCCGCCACCCGCAGATGGCACCGCGCTCCGGGCGCTGCTTGGTCCCGAGTTGCATTTCAACCAGGAGGTCAACCGGATCGAAATGCCCGAGTCCGATCTCTCGCTGCCGATCCCCAACGCCGACCCGGTTCTGTTTGCCATCCTGAGGGAGCAGGCCGACGACATACTCGCGACGCTGAGCCAGCAGGGTGAGCTTGTGAACCGGCTGCGCCTGTTGATTACGGCGCATCTCTCCGAGGGAAACTTCGATACCATTCGCGCGGCGAGCGAACTGAACATGTCGGTGCGCAAGCTGCACCGCGAATTGCAGAACCGCGGCACGTCATTCCGCAAACTGCGTGACGAGATCGTTGCCGAAGCCGCCCGTGCCCATCTGGCCGATCCGCACCTGCAAATCACCGAAATTGCGCAGCGGCTGGGGTATTCCGAAACAAGCGCCTTCACGCGCGCATTCCGGCGGTTGGAAGGGCGCACGCCCAGGGC
>CAYGNB010000237.1:0-5255 GCA_964351135.1 uncultured Rhodobacterales bacterium
CAGCGTAATCACCGCACCGCCCGCTGCCTCGGCATCCTGCGGATCGTGGGTGACCAGTAACGCGGGGATGTTGCGCCCGCGGATATGGTCAAAGGTGAATCGCCTCATGTCGTCGCGGCGCCCGGCGTCGAGTTTTGAAAACGGCTCGTCCAGAAGCAGCGCCGCGGGATCGGCCAGCAGCGTGCGCATCAGCGCTGCACGGGACCGTTGCCCACCCGACAGGCTGGCGGGATCGCGGTCGTAAAACCCCGGCAACCCGGCCTGATCGAGCGCGGCCTCAACCGCAGCACGGCGTGCGGCGCGGCCCCGGACCGAGCGCGCCAATCCAAAGGCCAGGTTGTCGCCTACCGAGAGGTGGGGAAACAGCACCGCGTCCTGGAACATCAGGCCGATCCGGCGCGCCTCGGGTTTGAGCCTGCGCAGATCGGTTCCGTTCAGTTTCAGCACGCCATCCAGCCGGAACGCGGGGGCCAGATGACCCGCAACCGCGTCCAGCAGCGTGGATTTGCCAATACCCGACGGCCCCATCACGGTGGCCACCTCGCCGCAACCGATCCGCAGGCAGAGCGGTGAAAACAGCGGCGGCGCATCGCCGGGCCGCACCGTCACATCGATCAGTTCCAGGCTCATGCCCCTGCCCCCTTCATTGCCGCGCGGTTTCTGAACAGCACCGCCGGGATCAGAAAGGCGGCGACATAGGCGGCAAAGGGCAATCCCGCCTGCAGGATGGCGTAGACACCGGTCACCCGCCGGTCCGATCCCGACGACAGCGTCACCGCCTCGGTGGTGAGCGTTGCCACCCGGCCCGCCCCCATGAACAGAGTCGGTAGGTACTGCGCCACCGACACCGCCACGCCGATGGCCGCGGCGGTCATGATCGGCACGATCAGCACCGGGATCTTGACCGTGAACAGCCGACGCCACGGGCCCGCTCCCAAGGATGCCGCCGCCCGGACAAGGCAGGGATCGAGCGCGCGCCATGGATCGGACAGCGCGATCATCACATAGGGGAACACGAACAGCGATTGCGCCCAGGCCACGGCGGCAAATCCGCCGCTGACCCCAAGCCGCAGGAACAGGATGTTCAACCCGTAGAGAAAGGCGATCTGCGGCACCAACAGCGGCAGATAGATCAACATCTCGGCCCATCTGGCGCGTGCCATGCCCGCGCGATCCTCGCCCTCGAGCCATGAAATCGCCAGGATCAGCGACAACACGGTGGTGACACCGGCAAGCATCGCCGTATTCAGCAACGCGGCGCTCCAGCCCTGAACGGACCCCGTCCAGGCCCGTGCCGACCAGCTTTCGGGCAACGACGCGGGCCACGGCCAGCGCCAGGCGACCGACCAGACAGCCAGCGCGACCATGGCCAGCACGCCGAGCGCCAGCAACACCAGCACGGTGACATTCGCCATCCGCAAGAGCGGTGCTGCCGGGGTGCCGCGCCCGCCCCGGCGCAACCACCACAGCCCCGCCCGGCCAACCAGACATTCGCCAAGCCAGAGCGCCGCAAACGCCGCCCCGACCAGCCCCGCCTGCACCAGCGCCCCGGCCGACGCCGGCAGGATCTGCACCAGATCGGAAGCGGTGAATTGGCGCGTCAGCAGAACCGCCAGTACCGGCGGGTTAGACGGCCCCAGGATCAACCCCATATCCACCGTGGACAGCGCATAGGCCAGCACCACCATCACCGGCAGGCGGATCAGCGGCCAGACCTGCGGGGCGACGATCTTGATCCAGACCAGCCCGCGCGCATAGCCCAGCGACCGACCCGCCACCATATGCCGGCGCACCGGGATCTGCGTCAGCGCCGCCAGCATCACCAGCAGCAGGAACGGCACTTCCTTGATCATCAGGCCGAGGATGAGGGCGATCCCCCACGGGTCGTTGACGATGGCCAGATCGGGCGGACGGTCCAGCCCCAGCAGCGGTGCGACCAGCCGCGCGATCCACCCCGAGGGCGCCAGTACGAAAGCCAGTCCGATTGCCACCGCTGCATGGGGCGCCGCGAGAAACGGCGCCAGCCAGCGCGCTGCGGCGCTTCTCGACATACGCTCATGCACCATCGCGCAGAACCCGGTCGCCAGCAGCAGCGACAGCAGGGTCGCCGTCCCCCCGGTAAACATCGTCAGCCAGATTGAGGTCCGGATGCCCGGAATGGCGACGAGATCGCGCCACGGCCCCAGCCCCGTTTCGTCCAGCCCCAGAACCGGCATCGTGCCAAAGGCAGCGCGTCCGGTCTGTATCAGCCCCGCCACGATTGGGCCGATCAGACCCAGCAGCAAAACCGCGAGAACAGCAGCACGCAGAATTTTGCCGTCACGCGCCACGGTTCAGCGCGTGTACCGTTTCGCCCATTCCTCGACGAGGCGGGTCATCCAGCCGGCATGCGGTTCGAGCAGCGTCGGCCCAAGGTCGTCGAGCGTCGGCAGCGCCGGGGCGGTGGGCAGCGCATCAAAGGCCGCCCGCGCCTCGGCATCGAGCCGCGCCGGATCGAGAACCGAGAACGATCCCAGCACCTCGATATTCTGCATATGCGCCTGCGTCGCGGGGTCGATGAGGAAGTTCGCCACCACCTTTGCCCCGTCGCGATTGGCGGCATTGTAAGGGATCGCAACGAAACTGACATTGCCGATGGACCCGCCCTCGGGCACGAATACCCGTGCGCTGTCGGGCAACAACCCCTGTCCGATCGCCGCCGCGGTCGAGGCCGGATCGAACGACAGGGTCATGTCGATTTCGCCGT
The DNA here is from genome assembly GCA_964351135.1 of uncultured Rhodobacterales bacterium. Lineage (GTDB taxonomy): Bacteria > Pseudomonadota > Alphaproteobacteria > Rhodobacterales > Rhodobacteraceae > Pukyongiella. Next base: position 2,747 of record CAYGNB010000237.1, read on the forward strand.
CGTTCATCAGTTGCTGCTGCACGGACTGGTTTTCGGGAAAGGCCGTTCCGCTGCGCCAGAGGTTCGGCCGCAATGCATCATACCAATCCCAGAGCGGCGCGGCGGCGATGGCAAAGCTGTCATCCGTGGGCGGACCCTGCAGCGCGGCGGGGTCCGGCGCCAGTTCGATCAGCGCCTGTTTCAGAAACGTCGCCCCCATGAAGTTCGACGGGTCGGGATGGGTGAACCGGCCCGGATTCCCGGCGGCCCAGTCGACGAAATCCGCCATCGTGGCCGGCGGCGTGGCGATCCGCGCGCTATCGTAGGCAAAGACGAATTTGGCCAATCGCCACGGGCTTTCCATGCCATCGACGGGCACCGTGAAATCCACCGAATTGGGCGATCCCGGTGCCAGATCGAGATAGCGCGCATTGGGCAGATCGGCGACGAACGGCCCCTCCAGCAGCCCCTTGTCCTTCATCGACAGGAAATTCGGCCCGTTGATCCAGATGAGGTCGACCGAACCGCCCCGATCCTGTCCCGCCGCCTTTTCCGACAGCACGCGGGTGACCGCCTCGGCGGTATCGGTCAGCTTGACCTGACGCACCGACACGCCATAGCGCTGCTCGGTCTGTTCGCCCACCCACGCGATAAAAGCGTTGGTGCGGTCATCCCCGCCCCATGCGTTCCAGTAAACGGTCTGGCCGCGCGCGGCCTCCAGCACGGCCTGCCAGTCATCGGCCAGGGCGGGTGTCGAAAACAGGGCGGCGGTCAGTGCCGCTATCAAGGCAAGGCGCATGGAACGTCCCCTGACAGATTGGATTGCAGACAAGTGTGATACCGTCCGGCGCATGTCATCAATGGCCCTGCCCCGGTCGATCCCGGTCCGGCGAAAACGCCTGCCACCCCAACGCCCAGCGGCTGAGCGTGGTGACCGCGCAGGCCGCTGCAAAAACATAGGCCAGCAGGGCGAAGCTGCCGGGAAACAGGCACATGAGCACAAAGACGGCGATGGTTTCGAACCCTTCGGTTAACCCGCCGAGATAATGGATGCCCTTGGCCTCGTAGGCGTCTGCCCGCAGACCGCGCTGACCGGCGATCACGGCAAAGGCCAGAAAGGACGACCCGGTGCCGACAAAGGCGGCGATCAGCACCGCCGCAGCCAGGGCGTTGGCGGCCGGATCGGCCAGCGCAAAGCCCAGGGGCACCAGCGCGTAGAACATGAAATCGAACGCAACGTCGAGAAAGGCACCGCGATCGGTCGGCAGAGTTTGCCGCGCCACGGCCCCGTCCAGCCCGTCGAAAACCCGGTTGATCCCGATCAGCCCCAGCGCCAGCATGAACTGTCCAAAGGCCAGCGCCGGCAGCGCCATCACCCCGATAACGAACCCCGCAGCCGTCACCTGATCCGCCGAAACGCCCCGCGCGGCGAGCCAGCGCGCAGGCGGAACAAGCAGACGGTGTTGCAGGGGGATAAGCGCCGCGTCGATCATCCACGCCTCCATGCATGGAACCGCTCGGCAAAGGCAAGCAGTCGCGCGTTCACATGCGCGCGCCTCCAGGCACCGGCGGCGAATTTGTTGGCCTCCGCGAGGGTCGGATAGATGTGGATGGTGCCCAATATCTTGTTCAAGCCCAGCCCGTGTTTCATCGCCAGCACAAACTCGGCAATCAGATCGCCCGCATGGGCACCCACGATGGTCACGCCCAGTATGCGATCGCGGCCGGGCACGGTCAGCACCTTGACCACCCCCTCGTCGGTGCCATCGGCGATGGCCCGGTCGAGATCGCCGATGTCGTAGCGCGTCACCTCGAACGCGATACCTTCTTCGCGCGCCTCCGCCTCGGACAACCCGACACGGGCCACTTCGGGATCGGTGAAGGTGGCCCAGGGGATCACCCGGTAATCTGCCCTGAACCGTTTGAAATCGCCGAACAGCGCGTTGATGGTAGCAAACCACGCCTGATGCGCCGCGGTGTGGGTGAACTGATAGGGGCCCGCAACATCGCCGGCGGCAAGGATATTGGGATAGAGCGTTTCGAGATAATCATTCGTCTCGACCACGCGATCGGTCGCAATGCCCAGGTCTTCGAGGCCATATCCGGTGAGGCGCGGACTGCGGCCGACGGCGACGATCAGATCGTCAAAGGCGATCCGGCGGGTTCCGCCGTCATGTTGCACCTCGATCCATTTTTCGCCGTCTGCGATGCCGCAGGCCACCGCCCTGTGATCGGTGAGCACCCTCACTCCGTCAGCCTCCAGCGCCGCCCGAACGACAGCGGCAGCCTCCTCGTCCTCGCGCAGCATGAGACGCGGAGCCATCTCGATCTGCGTCACCTCCGACCCGAGCCGGGCAAAGCTCTGCGCCAGTTCCGACCCGATCGGACCGCCGCCCAGAACCACCAGCCGTTCGGGTACTTCGTCGCGATCACGCAGCGCGTCCCACAGCGTGTCCGATGTCAGATAACCGACCGTGTCGATGCCCGGCAGCGGCGGCACGAACGGCCGGGCGCCGGTGGCGATGACGAT
>CAYGNB010000238.1:0-5219 GCA_964351135.1 uncultured Rhodobacterales bacterium
ATGTCGTTCTTGAGATGATCCCAGATTTCGTGGATCTGGGTCACCCCGGCGGTCAACGTCACGCGCACCCCCACCGGTTTCGACCGGTACCGCGCCAGCAGCATTCGCGCCTTTTTGGCAACCGCGTCATAGGTGCCCTTGCCGCCGACCGTCTTGCGGTTGAGATCGTGCATCGCCTTGGGTCCGTCCATCGAAACGGTCAGGCCGAAACGGTGCTGGTCCAGCCAGTCCGCGATATCCTCGGTCAGCAGCGTGGCGTTGGTTGTCAGGCTGAAATTCACCTCTTTGCGCAGGGCCGCGAAATGCGGTTCGGCCCAGTCGACCACCTGCCGGATCAGGGGCAGGTTCGACAGCGGTTCGCCCCCGAAAAAGACGATGTTGTAGCTATCGCGGTCAGGGTTTTCCTGCAGCAGCAGTTCGACCGCGCGCTGCGCCGTGTCAAAGGCCATCTTCTGGCCCTTGGACGGGATCGCCAGATCCTCCTTGTAACAATAGGAGCAGGCCAGATTGCAGCCGGTATTGACGTTCAGGACGATTGTCGTCAGCGGGAAATTCTCGATCTCGATTGGCGGACGTTCCGGTTTGAGCGGCCGTCCGTCATTGACCACATCCAGCCGCAGGAACGCATCGAGCCGCGCCGCCGCGTCGGGTGCCGCCGCATCTCCGAACTGCTGGTTCATGTCATCTTGCGAAAACCCGCCGTCGCGTTCGGCGGCGAAATCCAGAACGGCGCGGTCGATGTCGTCCATGTCGAACAGCGACGTGGTGGGCACATGGAACAGCACCTCGCGCCCGTCCACGGCAACCCGGTGCGCATTGGCCGGTTGAAAGTGAAAGTCTTTCATCGGGGTCTCCTTTCGCTTACCGGATCGGCGGGTCGATGAAACGCTGAACCGTGACGATCAGCGTCGCCTCGTTGGTCTGCCCCATCGCGTTGGCGACGATCTTCAGCTCACCCGCATTGTTGGTGGTAAACGGCCGGTCCGGGTTTGGACCTGCAATTGCCGGGGTGAAGATCCCGAACTGGTCGATCTGCCCGGCGTGGCCGGCGTCGTCCATCTTGGCGGCATGTTCGTGCAGGTTGGTCACGCTCCATTCGGCCTCGATCCGTCCGATGCGCACGTCATCCTCGGTTCCGGCCTCGCCGTCCGGCCCGTTCCACAGCCCGATCGCCTTGAAATGGGCGGGCACGGCGGCTGGGCCGATGTCGCTACCGCCGCCCACGCGGGCGATGGTAAAGGCCGGTTCGACCGCGATGCCGTCGACAGAGGCGTAATGGGCGATGCTGCCCTGTGCGTCACCGCTGCTGAAGGTCACCATACCGTTGCCGTCGGTTTCCAGCGTCACCGCGGCGCCAAAGTCATTGGCCGTTGCGGACCCCGCGCTGGCGTCAAGCGTGTCGAGCCCGCTGCCCACCACCTGCACCGTCGCGGCACCAGCGGGTACGGCCGATGGGACCGTGCCAAGGATCGTGACACCTGCATCGACCCGCGCGCCGGAGAGGCGGCCGCCCAGGCTGTCGGTGTCGCGCAGGAACTGCCGCCCCTCGATCGCGGCGCCATCGGCCGAAACCGCCAGCACCTGCCGATAGGTTTCGCCGCCGATATCCAGCGTCGCGCGCCATTCATAGCCCGTATAGAGGTTCATGTGACCGGACACCGGCAGGCTGGTGCCCTCGGCGGTGATCATCTCGCCGCTGACCTGATAGGGCGATGCATCGCCGGTGACGGTCAGCCGGCCATAGGCCTCGCCCGCATGGGGCAGGTCGGCCATCACGATCCAGTCGCCCGCGACGGCGGTCTTTTCGTGGCCTTGCCAGCCGGTCCATTCCTCGGTTTCGAACGGATAGGTTTCGGCAAGGAAAGGGGCCATCTCCTCCGTGGCGATCTTGTACCATTCGCGGTCGCGACCGAGCGCCTGATATTCGATGGTCGGATAGTTGCCGACATGGAAATCCATGTGGAGCAACCATTCTTCGGGGGTTCTGCGTTGAAGCGCAGCCCGTGCCTCGGTATGGCAGCGCGCGCACATCGACCCCATCGGTTCGTCCGGTGCTTCCTGCGCGTTGGGGTCCTTTTCCAGGGCATAGCGGAACGGGGCTGTCTCGGCCGGGGCCAGACCCTGAGTGTCGGACAGGAATTGAACGAGAGTGCGCCGCTCGTCCGCAGTCACATCCAATCCGTGCTGGTGTTGCATCCGCACGATGGTCATCATCCAGCCTTCGGGTGTCTTCCGCTGGCCTTCGATCCGGCTCAGGTTGGTGTCGCTCGCGGTGTGGCACTGACCGCATTTGTCCAGCAACATCTGCTGATCCGCGCTGGCGACCTGGGCGCCAAGGACCGTCATCAGGGCCGTGGCGCTCAGACAGCTTGCTTGTTTTCTCATGTCGATTTCTCCTCGTCGAAAGTCTGGAAGCGGATCGCCGGGCCGTCGCCCAGTCCGCGGTCGATCAGCCAGCCATGCACCCGTTCGGCGACATGCGCCGGACTCCGGGGCAGGTATCGTTTGTGAAAGTCGGCAGCCGCAGGCAGCGGGCGCCCCTTTATCGCGCGCAGCACCGGGGCGATTTCCTGCCCCAGGACAAAAGCAGCGCCGCCGGGATCGGCACTGGTAATCAGAACCTCGCCCCGGCTCAGTTCGCCGTCACGCAACAGCACCCGTGGTTCCAGCCGCGGGGTGGTGATGGCCGGATGGGCCGGTTCGGTATCTGGCCAGAGTTGCCGCGCCCGCCAGAAGCTGCCGTGCTGACCGGACGCGGCGTAGAAGTCGCGCCCGATCCGCGCCTGGCGCCAGAAGGTTTCGACCACCCTGTCGCGATAGAACGCGCGTGCCAGATCGGTTTTCCCGCCGAATATCGCACGCGTCAGCGGCAGGGCCATCAGGGCCGACGAAATCGCCCAGAACAACCCGTGCCCCGATAGCGGATCCAGTGCCACCGCCGCATCGCCCAGCCGGGGACAGCGCGGGTCCAGCGCCGGTGCGTTGAGCCTTGGTGCGGCGGCGCTGACAATGGGCAGGTCGGGTACGGCGATACCGACAGCCTCAGTGCCCAGAACATGCTGCCAGAGCCGGGTGATCCGTGCCTGCGCGCCGCGCAGGTTGGCAAAGACGCTGGCCTCGCCGACCGCCTGCATCCAAACGCGCCCGTCCGCGAGCCGGGCCTGCCACGTCCAGCCTTCGGGCCGGGCCTCGATCACCGATCCGGGGCAATTGCCGTCCGACCGGTTCACAAAGCCGGCCACGCTGATCGTATCGGGGCCGGTCCAGCCGCCACGCCGGGCACCGGGACGCGCAAGGCGCGGCGCGCGCCGGCCGCGGGCCTCGAAGAGCAGGCCCGCCCGTAATTCGCGGCCGTCCGCCAGCCGGATCATGCCGGTTTCGGGCTGGACGGCGGCAATCGCATCTTCGAACACGCGGACACCTTCGCGGTGTGCCTGTTCCAGCAGCCCGTTGTCGAACAGGGCGCGGCGCACGATATGTTCCACGTTCTGGTCGCCGCGATGATCGCCCCACTGTGCCTGCCGCTGGCTGGGGGACGCCACGCCGGCCAGCGCGATCCCGTGCGCGCGCAGGATGCCCGCGACGCGCGGGGACAGACCCTCGATGCGTTCGCGGGCAGCGGGCAGGGTGGCAATCCCGACACGGAACCCCGCCCTGGCCAGCAGGATGGCCGCCACCGTACCGGCGGGTCCACCGCCGGCAATCGCGACATCGAACAGATCAAGCCCCTGCACCATCCGGCCATTAGGGCGCTTGGGACTGCCCGCTCGCCAGAACATTGCCGGACACCGATACGACATTTTCGGACAAAATGGGGCGTGGCCTGTTTAAAATATGTGCGTCCTAATGATTTTTGTTGGTTGGGTGCCCGGCGCGGTGCTACCGTGATCAGGTTCACGACAAGCCAGTTCGATGCCAGACAGCTACCGACCGAACATCGTTTCATCCGCTCTCAACGACCCCGTCCGCGTCGCGATACAGAAAGGCGGGAATGTCGCGCGGATCTGTGAGCGCGCCGGCATTCGCGACGACCTGTCGGGCGATACGATGTCACTGAACGATTTCGTCCGCTTTATTCAGGTTGCGTCCGAGGAACTGGCCGCGCCGGATTTCGGCTGGGAAGTCGGCGCCAGCTTCGATCTGCGTAATATAGGCGAGGTCGGGCGGTTCATCCTCGAGGCCCCGACGCTCGGCGCGGCATTGACCCTGTTTCGCAAGGCATTTGCGATGGTGCAGAGCGATTCCGAACTGAACGTCACCGTCGAAGGCGGCGAGGTGGTGCTGAGCTATCGCATTCTGGATCTGAGCATCTGGCCTCAGCAGCAGGATATCGAACTGACCCTCTCGGTTTTCCACGGGTTGCTGAAGACGCTTGCCGGTGCGGACTGGAGACCGATGCTGATGACGCTGGAGCACGACACCAGCGCGATCTGGAAGAACGCCACCATCGGACCGAAATGCCAGATCCGCTATGAGGCCTCGACCAACAGCTTGCGGTTCCCTGTCGGGTTGCTCGACCTGCCGATGAAACCCGTTGACAGTAAGGGTTTCACCATCCTGTCGCGCGCCCTGTCGCAGGAGGCCTGCAAACGCGAACGCGCGGCGCCCGTCACCGTCCGGGTCCGGCGCGAGATCATCCGCAGACTGGGGCGCGAAACGGTGGATCAGACTGAAATCGCACGGGTTCTGGGGTATTCACGCCGCACGCTGCGCCGCAGGCTCGGGGCCGAGGACGGTTCCTTTTCCGGCATATTGTCGGATTGCCGGATCCGGTATGCCGAACATATGCTCTGCGCCTCCGGGCGGCCATTGTCGCAGATCGCCGATCATCTGGGATATGCCGAGGTTTCGGCCTTCGAACGGGCCTTCAGAACGCGCAAGGGCATCACGCCGGCGCAGTACCGCAAACACGACGATGCCGGGAAGGGCGCGGTTGCGGCGCTGTCCGGCTGATCCCGCGCGTGCCGGCTGGGGCATCCGGGTTCTGCTGGACCTTCCGCGCCGCTTGGTCCATATCATGCCCAACGGATTTCGGAGGTTTCCATGGGAATCGGGTCATCATTGGTGCGCGCGCTGACGTGGTGGAACGGGCAGACGCTCAACACCCAGCTTTTCACCTGGCGCAAGGGTGTGAAAGTGGGCGAGGACGAACAAGGTAACGTCTTTTACCGCAATGCCGATGACAGCCAGCGATGGGTGATTTTCAACGGCGAGGTCGA
>CAYGNB010000239.1:0-5200 GCA_964351135.1 uncultured Rhodobacterales bacterium
GCCTGGCTGGTCGCCATCGGGTCGAACTTTTCCGCGCTCTGGATCCTGCTCGCCACCGGCTGGATGCACAACCCGGTTGGTGCGCAGTTCAACCCCGACACGATGCGCATGGAGATGACGTCATTCTTCGATGTCCTCTTTAACCAGGTGGCGCAGGCCAAGTTCGTCCACACCGTTTCGGCCGGCTATGTCACCGCGTCGGTTTTCGTTCTGGGGGTTTCGGCCTGGTATCTTCTGAAGGACCGGCATGTCGCGCTGGCGCGCCGGTCGATCACGGTTGCGGCTTCGTTCGGGCTGGCCTCGGCGCTGTCTGTCGTCGTGCTGGGCGACGAATCCGGCTATTCCGCCAGCCATACCCAGAAGATGAAGCTCGCTGCGATCGAGGCGATGTGGGAGACGCACGATGCACCGGCGCCCTTCACACTTGTCGGGTTCCCCGACAAGGAAGCGCGCGAGACGCACTATGCCGTGGAAATCCCCTGGGCGATGGGGCTGATCGGAACCCGGTCGCTGACCGAAGAGATCCCCGGCATCAACGATCTGGTCGCCGAAGCCAGGAAACGGATCGAAAGCGGGCTGATCGCCTATGATGCGCTGATGACGATCCGCGAGCAGCGCGACGCAACGCCCGAGGCGGTGCGCGCCGCGTTCGAGGACCATTCCGAGCATCTGGGCTTTGCCCTACTGCTGAAACGCTATGTGGACGATCCGCGCGAGGCGACGCCCGAGCAGATCACCATGGCGTCCGAGGATACGATCCCCGGCGTCGCGCCGCTGTTCTGGGCATTCCGGTTGATGGTCGGGCTCGGTTTCTCGTTCATCGCGGTGATGCTGTATTTCTTCTGGCGGTCCAGTTTCCACAGTCAGAGCTATCCGCGCTGGGCGTTGTGGCTGGCGGTCATCATCATTCCGACGCCGTGGATCGCCGCCGAGCTTGGATGGTTCGTCGCCGAATTCGGGCGACAGCCCTGGACGGTGGACGGCGTGTTGCCGACCGCGCTGTCGGTCAGCCATCTCAGTGTGCAGGACCTGCTACTGACGCTGGCCGGTTTCGTCACCTTCTACACCATTCTCTTCATCATCGAGATGGGCCTGATGCTGAAATACATCCGCAAGGGTCCGTATCAGGATGTCGAGGAAACCGAAGCCTGGGAAGCGCGGCACGAACATCGCCTGCGTACCCATGACGGCAAGGGTCCCTTTGCCACAGAGCCCGCGGAGTAAGAGCCATGATCCTCTATGAAATGATCTCCTACGATGTGTTGCGCGTCATCTGGTGGGTGCTGCTGGGCGTGTTGCTGATCGGTTTTGCGATGACCGACGGGTTCGACATGGGCGTCGGCGCGCTGCTGCCCTTTGTCGGCAAGACCGATACCGAACGGAGCATCGCGATCAACACTGTCGGCCCGGTCTGGGAAGGCAACCAGGTCTGGTTCATCCTGGGCGGCGGCGCAATTTTCGCCGCCTGGCCGCCGCTCTACGCGGTCAGCTTCTCGGGCTTTTACCTCGCGATGTTCGTCGTGCTTGCGGCGCTGATCGTGCGGCCGGTGGCGTTCAAGTACCGCTCAAAGCGCGACTCGGCGGCATGGCGGAACGGATGGGACTGGGCGTTGTTTGCAGGCGGAGCCGTTCCGGCGCTGATCTTCGGCGTCGCCGTGGGCAACGTGATGCAAGGCGTGCCGTTTCATCTGACGCCGGATCTCATGTCGCTCTACGAAGGGAGCTACTATGCCAAGTTCCTCGGTCTCCTGAATCCCTTCGCGCTGCTCGCCGGGATCGTGTCGCTGGCGATGTTGCTGACCCACGGTGCGGCCTGGCTCTCGCTCAAGGCCGAGGGCGCCGTGGCCGATCGGGCCCGCCGCATCGGTTCGGTGACCGGTCTGGTGACGATGGCCGGTTATGCGCTGGCGGGGCTTTGGCTGGCCATCGGTATCGACGGGTATGCCATCGTCGGCACCGTGGCCACGGACGGTCCGTCGAACCCGCTTTACTCCGAGGTAACGCGCACCGATTCCTGGCTGACGGCCTATGCCGATCGTCCCTGGATCGCGATTGCGCCGGTCCTTGGCTTCATCGGCATGGCGCTGGCGGTAAAGGGTTTGCGCGATGGGCGCGAGGTCTCGACGCTCCTGTGGTCCAAGCTGGGTATCTTCGGCGCGATCTCGTCGGTCGGGCTGACGATGTTTCCCTTTATCCTGCCGTCGTCTCTGGATCCGCGTTCGTCGCTCACGGTCTGGGACAGTTCGTCCTCGCACCAGACGCTTTTCGTCATGCTGGTGGTGACCGTGATCTTCATGCCGCTGATCCTCGCCTACACCGCCTGGGTCTACAAGGTGCTCTGGGGCAAGGTCACCGAGGCCGACGTGTCCGAACAATCCGAAACCGCCTACTGAAGAAAGGAAATCCTGAGATGTGGTATTTCGCCTGGCTTCTCGGTCTTCCGTTGGCTGCGATCTTTGCTGTCCTGAATGCCATGTGGCTGGAGATGCAGCGCGACCGGCAACTGGCCGGGGAGGATGACGAACGCCCCCCCGCAGTCGTCGAAAGCTGACACCCGAAACCTCGCCCGGTTGGCCGCGCAATCGCCGATTGATGGCAAACCGGGCGCCAAGCAGACGAGCGTTGTCCGGTATGAAGTCGGGCAACCCGGACAATTGTGTAAAACGAGAAGGAGCAGAACGATGAAAAAGACACTTATGGCGACCGGGGTTGCCGCCGCGGCTGCGCTTGGTGCCGGGGCAGGACTGGCCGAGAGCCCGGCCAAACTAGTGACGGTCGTCACGTCGCCCGAGCCGCAGACGCAGCTCATGGCGATGGTGCTGACCATGCAGGCCGCCCAGAAAGGTGCGGATGCGCATATCCTGCTGTGCGGACCCGCCGGGGATCTGGCGCTGCGCGAGGCACCGGCCAGCGCAACGGCGGGTCAGCCGCCCAAGGGCATGAGCCCGCAGGGTCTGATGCAGACGATCCGGGAAAAGACGGATGCCACGGTTGAGGTCTGCGCAATCTACCTGCCGGGCAAAGGGCTCGATCCTTCGGCGCTGCTGGACGGCGTCGGCGTGGCGAGCCCGCCCGAAATGGCCGATCGTCTGATGGCGGGTGACACCCGTGTACTGAGCTTCTGAACGATCTAACCCGCGGCGTCACTGGTTGGCGCCGCGGGTTCCATCCCGGCCTCGTCGATCAGTGCAGTTTGCGCCTGCTGGATGAGTTGTCCGATCTTTCTGAACAGCGGGCCACGCGACGAGCTTTTCCGCCACGCCAGAACGACATGCCGGGGCCGCGCGCCGGGCAGGGCGGCAAGCGTGACATCATGGCCCCGGGCCGCGCCGGCGGCCACGGCCAGATCCGGCAGCAGCGTCAGCCCCAACCCTTCCTCGACCATCGACACGAGCGTTGGCAGGCTGGTCGCCGAGAAACCTTCGTCCTCACTGAGTTCGGCGTCGGGAAAGCTCGACAGCGCGTGGCGCTGCAGGCAATGACCGCGTTCGAGCAGCAGCAGCTTGCGACCATCGAGATCGCCGCCGCCCGCCTCGGTCAGGTTGGCCAGCGGATGGCTGCGCGGCGTCGCCAGCCGATAGCCGTCATCGAAGAGGCTGAAGGTTTCGACCTGGTCGGGCAGATCATGGGGCAGGGCGATCAGGATCAGGTCGAGCCGGCCCTCGATCAATCCAACGACCAGCGCATCGGTCAGTTCTTCGCGCAGAAAGATCTTCATCTCGGGAAAGGCTTGCCGGACCAGCGGGAGCGCCCGCGGCATCACGAACGGGCCGACCGTGGGAATCGAACCCAGGCGCAGCAGCGTTGTGCCGCTGCTGGATTCGTCCCTGGCCATTTCCTCGATGTCGTGAACGCGGGCGAGCACGTCGCGCGCCTGCGCCGCGATCCGTTCGCCGATCGGCGTCATCAGAACCGAATGTCGCGTCCGTTCGGCCAGTTGCACGCCGAGCCGCTCCTCCATCTCTTTCAGGCCGGTTGACAGGGTGGGCTGGGTGACATGGCACAGTTCGGCCGCCCGCGAAAAGTTCAGCGTGTCCGAGAGGGCGACCAGAAAACGAAGCTGGCGGAGCGAGATCATGGCGGGGCTTCTTATTTGTTTTCTGAATGACCGGGATTTTTTAAATCAATTTCTCAAATCAATCCAGAGCTCTTACCTTCGCTGCATGAGACAAGAAAGGAAAAGGATCCTCTGATGACCACGCAACCTCAAGCAACGGATTTTGCAACCCCCGGCCTGCCGCGGCTGAACGAGCCGGCGCCGGATTTCAAGGCGCTGACCACTCATGGCGAGAAATCGCTGGCCGACTATCGGGGCAAGTGGCTGGTGCTGTTTTCGCACCCCGCCGACTTCACGCCCGTCTGCACCACCGAATTCACGGCCTTCGCACGGCGCGCCGGTGATTTCGCCGCGCTCGACACCGACCTGCTGGGCCTGTCGATCGACAGCCACTACGCCCATATCGCGTGGGTCCGTTCGATCAAGGAGAGCTTTGGCGTCGACATTCCGTTCCCGATCATTGCCGACCTCGACATGAAGGTGGCGCAGGCCTACGGCATGATCCAGCCGGGCGCGTCCGATACCCAGGCGGTGCGCGCGACCTTCGTGATCGACCCCGAGGGCATTCTGCGTGCCATGGTCTATTACCCGATGACCAACGGCCGTTCGGTCGATGAATTCCTGCGCCTGGTCAAGGCCTTGCAGACTTCGACCGAGCACGGGGTCGCCACGCCCGAAAACTGGCAGCCGGGCGAGGACGTCATCGTGCCGACGCCGCAAACCACCGAGGCCGCCGAGGCGCGCATGTCCGAAGGGTACGACACCAAGGACTGGTATTTCTCGACCCGCAGCCTGTGAGGCCGGGGCATGGGAGATGGGGGCGCTTGCCGCCCCCACACATGCCGGGAAATGGAGCAGGGCGTGAACACCATCGGTTTCATTGGATCGATCGCTTCCAGGGGCTCGAAGGGCAGGAGCGTCTGGCGCGGGCTGCCGGAGAACGGTGACCAAGTCACTGAGGATCAACCGCGTTCATGCCATGACTGACGCAGACCCGATTCTGATCGGGATGGCACAACGCCCGTTTTGAACAGGAGTCGAAAGACATGAAAGACATGATCGAATATCCGACGAATACGAACCTTCACCCCGAAGTATCGGCCTTTTTTGATGCTGCGACGAACACGATCAGTTATGTTGTCA
>CAYGNB010000240.1:0-5151 GCA_964351135.1 uncultured Rhodobacterales bacterium
GTGGCCCGCGTCACCACCAGTTCGCTGCTGCGGGCCAGCCCGACAAACAGCACGACGGTGGACAGGATCATCATCAGCGGCAGGATTTCGTCCAGTGCCGCAGGGGCATTCAGCAGGGTCAGTTGCACCAGCTGGGCAAAGGTCACGTCGACCTCTTCGAACCGGCGCAGCTGTTCGATCAGGTCGATCAGAAGGATCAGCGACAGGAAGATCGCGCCGATCATCAGGAACGACTGCAGAAACCGTCTGGCGAAGTAGCGATCGAGGATCATGCCGGTTCGCCTCCGCTGGCCCGGTCCCGTGCGGCGCGGCGCCACGGGATCAGGGCGGACATTGGCCGTGACGCGATCTGCATGAACAGCGCCGCGACAAGCAGCCCGGTGACGGTCGGCAGGTAGATGAGCGGCCACATGTCGGGGTTGCTCAGCACCGGTTCGGACACCACCCCGCGCATGACCTCGAGCAGAATTAGCAGCACGAAGGCCAGCAGCACTTGCCGCCAGACCCCGAACCGGGAATAGCTGCCCAGCATCAGCGTCGAATACCCGATCAGGGCCACCGCGATGCAGACCAGCGCGCGAGCAAAGCGCAGGTGCAGTTCTTCGGCAAGCTGGCCTTCGGTGAAGTTCTCGTTCTGCGCGATGCCGGCGCGGTCACGGATGAGTTCGAGAGTGGGGATCTCGCGAATGTTGCGGCTGCTCTTGTCGCGTTCCTTGATCAGTGCGCTGATGTCATAGGAAAAATCGGTGAACACCGTGGTGGACAGGCTGTGGCTGTCCACATCGAGCCGTTGTGCCATCCCGTTGACCATGATCAGGTTGCCGCGTTCGCCGTCGCGCACCAGATAGGCCTCGGCCGCCGTATAGGTGGTTTCGCGCGTCTCGTCGCGCCGGTCGGACAGAAACACGTCGCGCAGGGTGCCGTTCGGGTCGATTTCCCGGATGTAGAAGGTCACGCCTGACGTCGGATGCAGGAAATCTCCCTCGGTCAGAAGCCGCGCGGTGACGTTGCGGGCCATTTCGGCCTCGCGCACCGCCAGTTGCTTGATCGATGCGGGCATCAACACATGGGTGAGGATACTCATCATCAGCGCGGTGATCAGCCCGAATGCCAGCGCCGGGCGCGCCAGCCTCCAGGGGCTGGAGCCGGTGGCCTGCATCACCGTCAGTTCGCTTTCCGAGTTCAGCCGGTTCGTGACCCATACCGCGGCGGCAAAGGCCGCCATCGGCAGCACCATGCGGATCAGGTTGGGCAGGATCAGCGCGGTGAATTCAAAGAACACGAGCGCCGATTGCCCGTCGCCGATCAGCCGGTCGAACAGGACCACCGCGCGGTTGATCCAGAACACCGACACCAGAATCAGCGCCGAGAAACCGAAAAACAGCAGCAACTGCGACAGCACGTATCTGTCGTAGCGTGACAATGCGTTCTCCCGGACCTGCCCAAATTCCCGGCGACATTAGAGCAATCGCGGGGGCGGGAAAACTGCTATCTGGTCGAGCCTGCCATCTGGTCAAGCCCGCCGCCGCGCGTTACCCATCTGCGAACGTCATCATAACCGGAGCCCGTCATGACCCGTCTCACCCCGATCCGCTTTGTCGAAACCGATCTCGATTCGATGGCCGAAGCCGAGGGCCGCGTGGCTGTGCTGCTGGCGCCCGACGGGCGGATGAACCCGGCGGCGCGCCGTGCCAACCGGCTGACCCGCGGCGCATTGGCGCGGCTGGTCGAAAGCGACGGGTTCGCCAAGGCCAAGCCGGGTGAGGTGATTTCGATGGCCTGGCCGACGGGCCTGCGCGCCGAAGCGCTGGATGTGCTGTTGCTGGCTCCAAACGCGACCGATCTGGATGCGCGTCGCGGTGGAGCCAGGCTCGCCGCGCTGAAAGGCCGCAAGCCGCTTGTGCTGTTCGCGGCCAGCCATCGGCGGGTTGCGGAACTGGCCCTTGGACTGGCGCTGCGGGATTATCGGTTCGACGCGCACAAGACGGGTGAGGAGGGCGAAGCGGGACCGACGCCCGCTGAAATCGTGATCCAGCACAACACCCCCGATGCGGCGGCCGATGCCGCCGCGCCGCTGCTCGCGGTGGCCGAGGGGGCGCTCATGACCCGCGATCTGGTCAATGAGCCGGCCAATGTGCTGACCACCACCGAATTCGCCGCACGGGCCGAGGAAATGCGCAGCCTCGGCCTGGAGATCGAGGTGCTGGACGAGGACAAGCTGGAAGACCTGGGCATGCGCACGCTGCTGAGCGTGGGGCAGGGGTCCGAAAGCCCCACCAAGGTCGTGGTGATGCAGTGGAAAGGCGGCCGGGATGGCGACGCGCCGCTGGCTCTTGTCGGCAAGGGGGTCGTGTTCGACACCGGCGGCATTTCGCTGAAGCCGTCGGCGGGCATGGAGGACATGACCATGGACATGGGTGGTGCCGGCGTCGTCACCGGCACCATGCGCGCGCTGGCGCTGCGCAAGGCCAAGGCCAACGTGGTCGGCCTGATCGGGTTGGTCGAAAACATGCCGTCAGGCAATGCGACACGGCCCGGCGACGTGGTGCGCTCGATGAAGGGCGACACGGTCGAGATCATCAACACCGATGCCGAGGGGCGGTTGGTACTGGCCGACGTGCTCTGGTACGCGCAGGACCGGTTCGATCCCGCCGGCGTGATCGACCTGGCCACGCTGACCGGTGCCATCGTGATCGGGCTCGGACACGAGAACGCGGGCGTGTTTTCCAACGACGACAACCTGTGCAACGCGTTCCTCAAGGCCGCCGCTGCCGAGGGCGAGGGCGCCTGGCGGATGCCGTTGGGCAAAGCCTATGACAAGGCGCTGAAATCGCGCATCGCAGACATGAAGAATGTGGGGGGGCGGCCCGCGGGTTCGATCACCGCCGCGCAGTTCCTGCAACGGTTCATCAAGGACGAAACCCCGTGGATTCACCTGGACATCGCCGGGGTCGCGTCGGTCAAGAGCGACACCGATTTCGCGCCCAAGGGTGCGACCGGCTGGGGTGTCGCGGCGCTGAACCGGCTGATTTCGGATCGGTTCGAAACCGGGGCATGATATGCTGAACCGGGAACAGGAGGGTACTGGACGATGCTGATTCCCGCGACACGCTATCACGACTGCGAGGCGGCGCTGGCCTTCATCACCGGCGCGCTGGGGCTGCACGCCCATTCGGTTTATCGCGACGAGGCCGGGGCGATCGTACATGCGCAGATCGCCCTGGGTCGGGGCATGATGATGTTCGGCCCTCACGGGGTGGGGGATTTCGACCGCTTCATGGTGGACCCGGCGCAGGTCGGCGGCGAAACCACCACCATCTACGCGGTGGTCGACGATGTCGCGTCGGCTCAGGATCGTGCTGTTGCCGGCGGTGCCGAGATCGTGATGCCGATGCAAGAACAGGATTACGGCGGTTCCAGTTTCTCGGTCCGCGACCCCGAGGGGCATATCTGGACCTTCGGCGACTACGATCCCTGGCCCACCGAGGACTGAGGCACGGCACGGGATGGGCGCGGTTTTCTTCTATCACCTGACCCGGCACCCGCTGGAACAGACCCTGCCGATGCTGCTGGGCAAGGCCCGCGCGGCCGGTTGGCGGGTGGCGGTGCGCGGAATGAACGCGGACCGGATGGCGTGGCTCGACGACCGTCTCTGGCTGGGTCCCGACGATCAATTTCTCGCCCACGGTCTGGCGGGCGGTCCCCATGACGCCGAACAGCCGGTGCTGCTGACCACTGGCGAGGCCGCGAACGGGGCACATTGTGTCATGTGCATCGACGGGGCCGAGATCGGCGCCGAGGAGATCGCGACGCTCGACCGCACCTGCGTGCTGTTCGACGGCAACGACCCGGAGGCGGTGGACCGCGCCCGCGCCCAGTGGTCGGCGCTGACCGGTGCCGGCGTGGCGGCGCAGTACTGGTCGGAGGCATCGGGGCGCTGGGAAAAGAAGGCCGAGCGTTGATCCTGCGTGCGGATCCCCCGGGGATGACCTGGCTGGCTACAGGATGATTTGAGCTCTTGCGCGGGTCAGACCGACCGTTTAAACGGTCCTCCGCCGATGCCGCATTAGCTCAGTTGGTAGAGCAATCGCTTCGTAAGCGATGGGTCGGGGGTTCAAGTCCCTCATGCGGCACCATAAAATCATTACAAGATATTGATATAAAAGAATATCGGCGTTGTGGGCGCGCCGCATGCCTTTGAGGTTGCGCGGCGATAGCCGGACGCGGCCCCGAGTCAGCCAGCGCCCTCACCGGATCGTTCCCCGGTCTCGGTCAGAACAATGTCGAGCGGGATGTCATGCGGTTGCGGGTAGATGGTGGGCAGCGCGGCCATGTCAAAGCCGATCCCGACACAATAGGGCCGGGGCGACAATGCCGCCAGCGTCCGGTCGAAATACCCCCCGCCATAGCCGAGCCGATAGCCGTCCCGCGTCCATCCGACCAGCGGGGCCAACGTAATCTCGGGGGTGACGGCGGGCGCGTCGGGCGGCGGCACGGGAATGTTCCAGTCGCCGCGCACCATCCTTGTATCGGGCGTCCAGCGCCGGAATACCAGCGGTGCGGCCTTTGTCTCGACGATCGGGAGAGCGACCCTGACACCCGCTGCGTGCAAGTCAGTCATCAAGGGGCGCAGATCGGGTTCGCCCTTGATCGGCCAATAGGCGGACAGCACCATGCCGCGCGCCCCGTCGAACCGGGCGCGCAGCATCGTGCGCAGGTGTTCGGTCAGCGCGGAGCTGATTGCATTTCGTTCGGCAACAGACAGTGCCATCCGCGCTGCCCGCAACCGCGTCCGTTCGGCCTTGCGCCATCGGGCCACATCCCTGGCCTGTTGCGCATCGACGGCCAGCGGGTCGAAGTAATCCGGGGCCACCTCCGCCGCATAGCAGGGCGGCGACGAAAATCCGCCTTGGCAGCGAAAGCCCTTGTGCGGATCGCTCATCGGTCACCTCTCTCTTCTTGCTCCAGAAGTTGGCATAGGTAACGGCGCAGGACGACCGCGTTGTTGTGGTGCTCGTCCTTCGAAGCATAGAGTAGCGTCACGAGGCCCGTGCGCGCGTAATCCGCGATTTCCCGCAGCTTGTCACAATGTTGGCCGAGTTCGGCGCTGTATCGGGCGGTGAAGTCGTCCCAGCGGTCGGGGTGGGCATG
>CAYGNB010000241.1:0-2411 GCA_964351135.1 uncultured Rhodobacterales bacterium
CGCGCTTGGCCGCTATATCGGCTATCTGCCGCAACGGGTGCAGCTGTTCGACGGGACGATTGCGGAAAACATCGCCCGCCTCGACCTGCAGCCCGACCCGGACAAGGTTGTCGCTGCGGCCAAGATGGCTGCCGCCCATGATATGATCGTGGAGCTGCCGCATGGCTACGATACGCCGGTGTCGGCCACCAGCGGGCGGCTTTCGGGCGGCCAGATCCAGCGAATCGGACTGGCCCGGGCGATGTATGACGATCCGGTGATCCTGATCCTCGATGAACCGAACTCGAATCTCGATAACGAGGGTTCGATGGCGCTGAACAAGGCGATCCGCACCATGAAGGAAACCGAGCGTTCGGTGCTGATCATGGCGCACCGTCCCGCCGCAATACAGGAATGCGACATGCTGCTGGTGCTCGATCATGGTATCCGCGCCGCCTTTGGCCCCAAGGACGAGGTGCTGCGCAAGCTGGTGGTCAATCATGAGGAAATCCAGAAGAGCAAGAACATGGGAGGCGTCCGATGAGCGCCGCTGAGTGGTCCGCACGCCGGCCTGTCCTGATCGGGCTGGCGGCGCTTCTGGTGTTGCTCGGGGGCTTTGGTACCTGGGCGGTCATGTCGCAGCTTTCGGGCGCCATCGTCGCGCCGGGCCGGATCGAGGTGGACCGCAACCGGCAGGTGGTTCAACATCTCGACGGAGGTGTGGTGGACGAGATTCTCGTCAAGGAAGGGGACAGTGTCGAACTGGGGCAGGTCATGATCCGGCTCGACGACAAACTGTTGCTGTCGCAATACAACATTGCCGAGGGCCAGTTGTTCGAGGTGTTGGCGCGCCGGGGCCGGCTGGAAGCCGAACGTGACGGGACCGATACCATTACCTTTGCTCCCGAGATCGTCGAGGCCGCCGGGTCGCGCAACGACATTGCCGACCTGCTGGCCGGCCAGGAACGCCTGTTCCGCGCCCGCAACGATTCGATCGAACGTGAAACCGAACAGCTCGACAAACGCCGGGCGCAGATCCGCGACCAGATCGTCGGCATCAAGGCGCAGCAGAAGTCGCTGAACACGCAGCTCGACCTGATCCAGGAAGAGCTGGAAAACCAGGAAGCGCTGCTCAAGAAAGGGCTCGCGCAAGCGGCGACGGTGCTGAACCTGCAACGCACCGCAGCCGATCTGGACGGTACGCTGGGCGAACTGACCGCCGCGCAGGCGCAGGCCGAAGGGCGCATCACCGAGATCGATATCGAGATGCTCAAACTGGGGACCACCCGGCGCGAAGAGGCGATCACCGAACTGCGCGATCTGCAGTATCGCGAACTCGAACTCGCCGAACAGCGGCGGTCGCTGCGCGAACAGCTCGACCGACTGGACATCACCGCGCCGGTTTCGGGGATCGTCTATGGTCTGCAAGTGCATACGCCCCGGTCGGTGATCCGTGCCGCCGACCCGGTGCTTTACCTCGTGCCGCAGGACCGTCCGCTGGTCATTGCCGCGCGGGTCGAGCCGATTCATATCGACCAGATCTATGTCGGTCAGGCCGTTTCGCTGCGATTCTCGGCGCTGGACCAGCGGCAGACCCCCGAACTGGCGGGTACGGTGCGGCAGGTTTCGGCGGATGCGTTCGACGACGATGCCACCCAGGCATCGTTCTATCGGGCCGAAATCGTGCTGGACGACGGGCAACAGACACGGCTGCCCGATGGCACCGTTCTGATCCCCGGCATGCCGGTGGAAACCTTCATCCGGACCCGGGATCGGACGCCGCTGGCCTATCTGCTCAAGCCGCTGTCGGACTACTTCGTCAAGGCGTTCCGCGAATCCTGACTTTCGCCCTTTTCGATGGCGAACAACCCCGCTAGCGTCCGCGCGAAACTGCTGCGGAGGCGAAACAGTCATGACTATCGAAGACAAGCTGACCGAACTGGGAATCACTTTGCCGGATGCGCCAGCGCCGGCAGCGAACTACGTACCTTATGTGCAAAGCGGTAATCTGGTCTACGTGTCCGGGCAGATTTCGATGGACGATGCGGGGAAACTGATTACCGGCAGGCTGGGCGACGACATGGATACCGCAACGGGTGCTGCGGCGGCGAAACGCTGTGCGGTCAACCTGCTGGCGCAGGTGCGCGCCGCGTGCGGCGGCGATCTGAACCGGCTGGAACGTGTGGTCAAGCTGACCGGTTTCGTCAATTCCACCGCCGATTTCACCGAGCAGCCGCAGGTGATAAACGGTGCATCGGATTTCCTTGTCGAGGTGTTGGGTAACTCAGGCCGTCACGCGCGCTCCGCCGTTTCGGCGGCCGCGCTGCCGTTGGGCGTGGCGGTCGAGATCGAGGGGATCTTCCAGATCCGATGACCGTTCCGCCGTTGCCGCAGGATTTTCTGCGCCTGCCCATCGCCCATCGTGGGCTGCA
>CAYGNB010000241.1:2511-5143 GCA_964351135.1 uncultured Rhodobacterales bacterium
CGAGGTGCTCGACCTCGTTGCGGGCCGGGTGCCGCTGCTGGTCGAGATCAAGGATCAGGACGGCGCGCTCGGCCCCGATGTGGGGCCGCTGGAGGCCGCCACAGCGGAGGCGCTCGCCGATTATGCGGGGCCGGTTGCGGTGATGTCGTTCAACCCGCATTCCGTGGCCGAGATAGCCAGGCTGGCACCTGATTTGCCGCGCGGGCTGGTCACCGACCGGTTCGAGGCCGCCGACTGGCCGGTCCCTGCGGAACGGCGCGCTGCGCTGCGCGAGATCCCCGATTTCGACCGGGTCGGCGCTGCCTTCATCAGCCATCAGGCCAGCGATCTCGACCGCGACCGCGTGCAGGGTCTGCGCCGCGCCGGTGTGCCGGTGCTGTGCTGGACCATCCGGTCGCCGCTGGCCGAGGCAGATGCGCGCCGTCTTGCCGATAATGTGACCTTCGAACGCTATCTGGCGGCCTTGCCCGCTTGAACCCCGGTCCGCCGCCGCCGATCATGGGGCATGGATCAGGCGCAGATCGAGATCACGGTTCTTGCCTCGTTATCGCAGATCGCCCCCGGCGACTGGGATGCCTGCGCCTGCCCCGAAACCGCCGACGGGGGCCGGCCTCATGATCCGTTCACCACGCACCGGTTCCTGAAGGCGCTGGAGGATAGTGGTTCGGTCGGTCCCGGTACCGGCTGGCAGCCGCAATACCTGGTTGCGCGGCTGGATGGCATGGTGATCGCCTGTGCGCCGCTCTATGCCAAGGGTCACAGCCAGGGCGAATACATCTTCGATCATTCCTGGGCCCATGCCTATGAACGCGCGGGGGGCGACTATTACCCCAAGCTGCAAATGGCGGTGCCGTTTACCCCCGCAACTGGGCGGCGGTTCCTGGTGCGGCCGGGGTATGACGGGATCGGCCAGTCCGCCCTGGTTCAGGGCGCGGTGCAGCTTGCCGCCGATAACGGCCTGTCGTCGCTGCACATCACCTTCTGCACCCAGGACGAGGCCGAGGCGGGCGAAAAGATGGGTCTGATGAAACGCACCAGCCAGCAGTTTCACTGGCTGAACCGGGGCTTTGCGGATTTCGACGATTTCCTTGCGGCGCTGAGTTCACGTAAACGCAAAACCATCCGCAAGGAACGTAGCCGTGCCAACGATTTTGGCGGAGCCATCCACCTGCTGAGCGGGAACGACATCCGCCCTGAACACTGGGACGCGTTCTGGGTCTTTTATCAGGATACCGGATCCCGAAAATGGGGCTCACCCTATCTCACGCGGGCGTTCTTTGACGAGGCGCAGGCGCATCTGCGCGACGATCTGCTGCTGGTGATGGCCGAACGCGGTGGGCGCTGGGTCGCGGGCGCCCTGAACGTGATCGGGCGCGAAACCCTGTTCGGCCGCTACTGGGGATGCATCGAAACACATCCCTGCCTGCACTTCGAGATGTGTTATTATCGCGCCATCGAGTTTGCGATCACGCATGGATTCGCCCGGGTCGAGGCGGGCGCACAGGGTGAACACAAGCTGGCCCGCGGCTATCTGCCGACGCAGACCTACAGTCTGCACTGGGTGGCGGACCCCGGCTTTGCCCGTGCCATCGCGCAGTATCTCGAAGCCGAGGCGGAGGCGGTGGGCGACGAGATCGAGTTGCTGACCGAATACGGCCCCTTCCGCAAGGTGCCGGTGGAGGAACGGGAATGAGCGAACGTCTGTCGGACGAAACCCGGGCGCTGCTGCTCGCGCCGCTGATCAAGAATGGCTGGCGCGCGGTCGATGGGCGCGATGCGATTGCCAAGACCTATGAATTCGCAACCTTTGTCGACGCGTTCGGATGGATGACGCGGGTCGCGTTCTGGGCGGAGAAATGGAACCATCACCCCGAGTGGCGCAATGTCTACCACCGGGTCGAGGTCGAACTGACCACCCATGACGTTGGCGGATTGACCGCGCGGGATGCCAAGCTCGCCCGCAAGATGGATACGCTCGCGGGCTGAGCAGCGGGACCGCCTACATCGACGCGAGCAGCGCCTCGCCAGCCGAGACCTCGCAGACGCCGGGGTTTTCCTCGGCCTGAAACAGCGACACGGTGCCGTCCTCGACCAGCATCGCATAGCGTTTCGACCGGGCGTTCAGACCGGCGGGCGGCGCATCGAAATTCATGCCGATGGCGGTGGTGAACGCACTCGACGGGTCCGCCAGCATGGTAATGCCCGCAGCCGAGGCGCCGGTCGCCTCGCCCCAGGCGCCCATCACGAACGGATCGTTGACCGAAACGCAGACGATTTCGTCCACGCCCTTGTCAGAGAACTGGGAAAAGGTGCGCACGAAACTGGGTACATGGGCTGAATGACAGGTCGGGGTATAGGCGCCGGGCACGGCAAAGATTACCACCTTGCGGCCGGCCAGGCGGTCGGCCAGCGCCACCGGTTCAGGGCCTTCCGCCCCCATCTGAAGCAGCGTTGCGTCGGGCAGCTTGTCTCCGGTCGAAATGCTCATGGCGGTGTTTCTCCCCCTGCTGGAATTGCGTTCGAGTCGCTGGCGACTATAGGGTGCGGGCCAGACCCGTGCCAACAGACTCGGGCCGGAAAAAGAGAGGTACTTTGGCATGGATGACATCGTTGTGATCGGGGCGGGGCAGGC
>CAYGNB010000242.1:0-5106 GCA_964351135.1 uncultured Rhodobacterales bacterium
CCTCGTGGTCCGATATCGCATCGGCCAGCCGTCCCAGCCGTTGCCGGGCCAGGCCGCGCAGGTTGTGGGCGCGCCCCTGTTTCGGGTCGGCGTCGATGGCATGGCTGGCGGCATCCTCGGCACCGGCCGCGTCGCCCGTGGCCAGACGGGCCTGCGCCAGCAGATACCAGGCGCCGGCATCGCCGGGCTGGTCCGTGCAGAGCCGCGTCAGAGGTTTCAGTGCCGCTTCGGCCTGACCGCACAGCACCAGGGTCTGTGCCAGGTTTTTGCGGGCATCGTGAAATCCGGGGTCCAGCGCCAATGCCTTGCGAAAATAGCCCAGGGCCTCGCGTTGTTGTCCGGTCGAACCCAGGGCGATACCGGCGAGATTGGCAAAAACCGGGTTGGTCTTGTGCCGCCGCATCGCTGTCTTGGCGGATTTGAACGCGGCCTTGTGGCGGCCTTGGCGCAGCAATTGCAGGATTGCGGCGGGCGTATCGGGCGTGCGTGCGGGGTGCGTCATGGCCTTGGTGTGGCGCGTTCGGGCGGACAGTGCAAGCCCGGCCTATCGGGGGATTCGGATCGCTGAAAAGAAAAGATCCTGCCATGGTGCGAGCCATGGCAGGATCCGGTGCGGTGTTCGCTCGTGCGGGTCGGGTTATTCCCGGTTGCCCAGCAGTTGCAGCAGGAACATGAACATGTTGATGAAGTCCAGGTAGAGGCTCAGCGCGCCCATGATGGCGGCCTTGCCCAGCCATTCCCGATCGCCCGAATGGGCCATCTGCAGATAGGTGGTCTTGATCTTCTGGGTGTCATAGGCGGTCAGACCGGCAAAGATCAGCACGCCCAGCACCGAGATCGCGAACATGATCGCCGGCGACCCCAGGAAGATGTTGATGATCGAGGCCACGATCAGCCCGATCACGCCCATCATCAGGAAGGTGCCCATGCCGGACAGGTCCTTCTTGGTCACGTAGCCATAGAGCGACAGGCCCGCAAAGGCGATCGACGTCACCAGAAACACCTGTGCGATCGAAAAGCCGGTAAAGGCGACAAAGATCCACGACAGGCTGAGGCCCATGACCGCTGCAAAGACGTAGAAGAACAGCTGCGCCCCGGCCGCCGACAGCTTGTTGATCGCGGCGCCGAAGGCAAAGACCATGATCAGCGGGGCGAACATGACGATCCAGCCCAGGATATTGGGGCTGAGCGTCACCGGATCGCGGAACACAGCCAGCAGTTGCGGGCTGGTGCCGACGGCCCAGGCCACCGCGAATGTCACCAGCATGCCTACGGACATGGTGCCGTAGACCTTGTTCATATGGGCGCGCAGGCCCTCATCAATCTGGGCGGTGCGCGCGCCAGCAGCCGTCCGGATTGTGTCGAATTCAGCCATCCATACTCTCCAGTTCATAGTTGGACTGGCCGCCGGCGTCCGCCGGCAGCGCTCACACAGAATATCGGGGAGCAGCGATGGCAATTCAAGCGCTTCCGGCCGGAAATATGCAGCGAAACTGCCGATATCGGGTCGTGCGCGCATCCTGCGCAGCTCGGCGGCGCGGGCGAACGGGGCAGGGCGGGTTCAGCGCAGCCAGTGATCGGGCACGTCCCAAACCGGGCGGCGGGCCTCCCGCCGGGCCTCGGCCCGGCTGATCCCGATATCGTGCAAGGCGGCGTCGTCGAGCCGTGCGAGCGCCCGGCGCTGGCGCCAGAGTGCAAGGCTGCGCCGCAGGAACCCGCCCGCAGGAGCCTTGGCGGCGAGAGGTTGGGCGCAGGTGTTATGGGCGGATATGATCTGAGCCATCATGCAGTCTCCTAAGTGTTTGTGATCCATCGTTACTGTTGAATCAAATTTCTTGATCAATATGGCCTGTTGCGGTTAATCATGAAAACGAATGATTGTGGTGGATGGCATCAGGGGTGGTGATGATACGTAATCTGGACATGACGACGCTGCGATCCTTTGTGGCCGTTGCCGATAGTGGCGGCATCACCCGTGCCGCCGGTTTCCTGCACCTGACGCAATCCGCGGTGTCGATGCAGATCAAGCGGCTGGAAGATCTGCTTGGCATGGAACTGCTGGACCGGTCGGGGCGGGGCATCTCGCTGACCGCATCGGGGGAACAGTTGTTGGCCTATGCGCGGCGGATGGTGGCGCTGAACGACGAAGTGATGGCGCGGCTGACGGATCAGGCGTTCGAAGGCGAGGTGAGCCTAGGCGTGCCCCACGACATCGTGCATCCGGTTATTCCGCAGGTTCTGCAGCGGTTCAACGCGTCCTTTCCACGGGTCAAGGTGAACCTCGTCACGTCGAACACGCGCGAATTGCGTGCCGCATTTGCGCGTGGGGCGCATGATCTGATCGTCACGACCGAAGCCGGCGCGGGCGATGGGGCCGAGACGATTCACGAGATGCCGCTGCGCTGGGTCGGGGCGCGCAACGGGTCGGCCTGGCGGCATCGGCCGCTACGGCTCGCCTTTTGTCGCAATTGCAGTTTCCTGCCGGTGGCACGTGATGCGCTCGATGCCACCGGGGCCGACTGGGACATGGCGCTGGACAGCGACTCCGACCGCACGGTCGAGGCCACGATCAGCGCCGACCTGGCGGTCGGTGTGCTGCTGGAGGGCACGGAGCCATCGCATCAGGAGCTGATCGATCATGGCGGCACGCTGCCGGACCTGCCGGTGCAAATGATCAATCTTTATGGCGGCAGCGGGTTCGGCGCGCCTTATGTCGAGGAACTCGCGGCGCTGATCCGGCAGGGTTTTGCCGGGCCGCGCGCGCTGTCGCTGCGAACGGCGGCAGCGGGGTAGGGATCAGGGCGTGATGATTACCTTGCCGGTCGATTTGCGAGACCGGAGCAAGTCCAGCCCGTCCTCGACGCGGTCGAGCGGCAGGACATGGCTGACATGCGGTTTCAGCCGGCCCTCTTCATACCAGTCAAAAAGTGTGGCGACACTGTCGCGAAAGGCGTCAGGCCGGAATTTCAGGTAATTGCCGATATACACGCCGATCACGTCGAGGTTCTTGACCATCAGGTGATTGGCGGGGATCTGTGGCACCTCGCCGCTGGCAAAACCGATTGCCAGCAGCCGGCCCTCGGGACGGCAGGCCCGGAACGCGGCGCGAAAGGCGTCGCCCCCCACAGCGTCATACACGACATCCACTCCACCGAGATCGAGCAGCCGGGCGCGCAGATCTTCGGCGTCGTCGATCAGATGGTCGGCCCCGGCCTCACGCGCAATCGCGAGCTTCTCGGCCCCGCGCGCATGGGCGATCACCGTGGCGCCCATCAGTTTGCCGATCTCGACCGCTGTCAATCCGACGCCCCCGGCGGCGCCCGTGACCAACAGGGTTTCGCCCGGTTGCAGCCGGGCGCGGCGCGCCAGAGCCAGATGACCGGTGCCATATGCGACCAGGAACGCCGCAGCGTGCTCGTAACTCATCGTATGGGGCAGCTTCACCGCGCGCGCGGCGTCGAACAGGCCCGCTCCGGCCAGACCGCCCTGGCCACCAAAGACCGCGACCCGGTCGCCCGGCGCGAATTCCGTCACGTCATCGCCGACGGACTCGATCTCGCCAGCGGCCTCCATCCCGAGTGTAAATGGCGTGTCGGGGATATCCTGGTATCGGCCTTGGATCACCAGTAGGTCGGCAAAGTTCAGGCCGCTGGCGTGAATCGTCATGCGAATCTGGCCCCGGCCCGGATCGGGCAGATCGACCGTCACCAGTTGCGGACTGTCTCCGTCGGTCTCTAGGCGGAAGGCGCGGGTTCGCATGCGAAAAACCTTGTATGATTTCGATCGCACCTTGGTAGTTGAATGCAGCGAGGGGTTGAAGGAACAATTCCTCGTGATAATGTGCGCGCGCCGACAGAATGTTGGAGTTCGTTGAAGTTAGAGAGATTTCTCTGATGAATGGCGTCGATCTTCGCGCCATGGATGAATCTACCACCTTGAATTCAACCGAAAATGGACTAGTATTCTACGACGATAGCAAACGGACGGGTTCAACTCGGCCGGTAGTTCTGTCATAGCAAAAAAAGGGGACCGGGCCCCGACGATCAGTACCCGGAGGGTGACGAGTAGAGTGGAAAGGAGACCCCAATGACCCATCCTGTGGACGTTCATGTGGGCAAGAGAATTCGGCATCGCCGCTGGCTGATTGGAATGACCCAGCAGCAGCTTGCCGGCCAGGTTGGAATCAAGTTCCAGCAAATCCAGAAATACGAAACCGGTGCGAACCGCGTCAGCGCATCCCGTCTCTGGGATATTGCCGAGGCGCTCGATGTACCGGTCAGCTTTTTCTTTGAAGGCTTTAACGGGGCGATGGCCGAGGACGAGGCCGACGCGCCCGCCGAGACCACGGTTCCCGCTGATATCCTGGGGGACAAGGAGGCGCTCGATCTCGTGCGGTCCTATTATGCGATCCCCGAGAACCAGCGTCGGCGCCTGTTCGAACTGGCCCGGGTCCTGAGCGAAGTCGCCTGAACAAGGCGGGGCGGCGCTGCCGCTTGCGTCGGCGGCGCCGGAATGGCAGGAACCTGCCATGACACCGAACGCCCAGACAGATATCGAAATCGCTTATGAAATGGCCGACGCCGCGCGCGCGGCCATTTTACCCTATTTCCGTCGTCACGACCTGACGGCTGAAAACAAGCTGGATGCCGGGTTCGATCCCGTGACCGCCGCCGACCATGCTGCCGAAGAGGCGATGCGTGCGGTGCTGGCGCAAAGACGCCCCGACGATGGCATATGGGGCGAGGAATTCGGCCGCCAGTCGGGCGCATCGGGGCGGATGTGGGTGCTCGATCCTATCGACGGGACCCGTGGCTTTATCGCGGGCACCCCCACATGGGGCGTGCTGATCGCGCTTTCCGAAGGAAACGGCCCGGTGCTGGGTGTCATCGACCAGCCCTATACCGGCGAACGGTTCGTCGGGGCGCCCGGCGTCGCGCATATGACGGGCCCGCATGGCGACAGCGCGTTGTCGACGCGGACCACCGGCGCGCTGGACGATGCAATTCTGTTCACCACCTATCCCGAGGTTGGCACCGGTACCGAACGCACGGCCTTCGAGGCGGTTGCGGATCGGGTGCGGCTGACCCGCTACGGCATGGATTGCTA
>CAYGNB010000243.1:0-5096 GCA_964351135.1 uncultured Rhodobacterales bacterium
ACCCACGAGCATGGCGGGCAGGTCTATATCGACGGCGCCAACATGAACGCCATGGTGGGGCTGTCACGGCCCGGCGATCTGGGGGGCGATGTAAGCCATCTCAACCTGCACAAGACCTTCTGCATCCCGCATGGCGGCGGCGGTCCCGGCATGGGGCCGATCGGGGTCAAGGCGCATCTGGTGCCGTATCTGCCGGGGCACCCGGTTACCGGCGGCACCGAGGGGCCGGTTTCGGCGGCGCCCTACGGGTCTCCGTCGCTGTTGCCGATTTCCTGGGCCTATTGCCTGATGATGGGTGGCGAGGGTCTGACCCAGGCGACGCGGGTGGCCATTCTCAACGCCAACTACATCGCGCAGCGGCTGGAGGGGGCCTATGACGTGCTCTATCGTGGCGCGGGCGGTCGGGTGGCGCACGAATGCATCATCGACACGCGGCCCTTCGCCGAGAGCGCGGGCGTGACGGTGGACGACATCGCCAAGCGGCTGGTGGATTGCGGGTTCCACGCGCCGACCATGAGCTGGCCGGTGGCCGGAACCCTGATGATCGAGCCGACCGAGAGCGAGACCAAGGCCGAACTTGACCGGTTCTGCGACGCGATGCTGGCGATCCGTGACGAGATCCGCGACATCGAGGAGGGCCGCATCGACCGCGACAACAACCCGCTGAAGAACGCGCCGCACACGATGGAGGATCTGGTCAAGGACTGGGACCGGCCCTATTCGCGCGAGCAGGGCTGTTTCCCGCCGGGTGCGTTCCGGGTCGACAAGTACTGGCCGCCGGTGAACCGGGTGGACAACGCCTGGGGCGACCGGCATCTGGTCTGCACCTGCCCGCCGATGGAAGATTATGCTGAGGCGGCAGAGTAGCGGCTTGCACAACGGTGGCGGGCCTGGCGGCCCGCCGCTGGATATCTCGGCCCGGCCCTGACGGGCCCGGCCTGCGGGTGGGGCTGGTCGCGGGCGTCACCTGCTGCGATCTGACGTGGCGGCATTTGGTCCCCTGCGGCGGTACGGCTGCTGGACAGCGCCACCTGCCGCGGGCCATGGTTTGCCTGACACCGGATCAAGGGGGAGGAACCACCGATGGACATGAGCTTTGCCATGCGCGAGCAGAATCGCGCGTTGCTGGACCGGGTGGCGGCGATGGTGCGCGACGAGATCGCGCCGCTGGATGACGAATACCATGCGGAGATCTCCAAGGGCGATCGCTGGACCTTTACCGACCGCCAGAGCGAGATCCTCGAAGGGTTGAAGGCCAAGGCGAAAGCGGCCGGGCTGTGGAATTTCTGGCTGACCGACAGCGACAAGGGGTTCGGGCTGAGCACCGTGGAATACGCCTATTTCGCGGAGGAGATGGGGCGCACGCCGCTGGGGGCCGAGGTATTCAACTGTTCCGCGCCCGATACCGGCAACATGGAGGTGTTCGAACGCTACGGCACCGAGAAGATGAAGGCCGAGTGGCTTGCGCCGCTTTTGGAGGGCAAGATTCGCTCGGCCTATCTGATGACGGAGCCGAATGTCGCATCGTCGGACGCCACCAATATTTCCATGTCCTGCGTGCGGGACGGTGACGATTATGTGCTGAACGGCGAAAAATGGTTTGCCTCGGGCGCCGGCGATCCGCGCTGCAGGGTCTATATCGTCATGGTCAGGACCGGCGGTGACGAGACGCCCAAACACCAGCGCCAGTCGATGATCGTGGTGCCGGCGGGCCTGCCCGGGATCGAGATCCTGCGCCCGATGGAGGTCTATGGCGAGGATGACGCGCCGCATGGCCACATGCATATGCGGTTCACCGACGTGCGGGTGCCGGCGGAAAACATCCTGCTGGGCGAGGGTCGCGGGTTCGAGATCGCGCAGGGGCGGCTCGGGCCGGGGCGGATCCATCACTGCATGCGCGCGATCGGTCAGGCAGAGGCGGCGCTGGAGCAGCTTTGCCGCCGGTCGCTGGGCCGCGAGGCGTTCGGCAAGAAGCTGGCGCAGCTGGGCGCCAATTATGACATCATCGCCGAATGCCGGATGGAGATCGAGATGGCGCGGCTGCTGTGCCTGAAGGCGGCCTGGTACATGGATCAGGGCGACGCGCGGGCGGCGGCGCCGTGGATTTCCCAGATCAAGGTCGTGGCCCCGCGCATGGCGCTCAAGGTGATCGACGAGGCGGTGCAGATGCATGGCGGGCAGGGGATCACGCAGGACACGCCGCTGGCGCGGGCCTGGACCCATGTGCGCACGTTGCGGCTGGCCGACGGGCCGGACGCGGTGCACCGCCGTCAGGTCGCCCGTGCCGAGCTGAAGAAATACACTCAGGAAAAGGTGTAAGCCGTTGACCGGGGTGGCGTTCTTCCGCCCCGGCCCGGACGGGCTGTTCATCGGCAACGATCCGGCACGGGGGCCATGGTCGCCCGATCATTGTCACGCCGGGCCCGTGGCCGGGCTGGCGGTGCGGGCCGCCGAGGCCGCGATCGGGCCGGGCAAGATGCTGACCCGGTTGACGCTGGACATCCTGCGTCCGCTGCCGCTGGCGGGGCTGCGGGTAGAGGCCGAGGTGACGCGACACAGCCGCACATTGGGCACCACGCGGATCGCGGTGCGGGACACGGACGGCACGCTGTGCATGGCGGGCAGTTCGATGCACCTGGTCCGAAAGGACCTGGGGGCGCTGCCCACCGCGCTGGCCGAACCGCCGGTTTTTCCCGGTGCCGGGCCAGGGGCGTTCCCGTTGGAAGAGCGTCGGCACGGCCTGCGGTCGTTCGGCGATTTCATGGATGTGGCCTGGCCGCCGGATCAGCAGCCGGGGCCGGGTCCCAAGACCGTCTGGATGCGCGCGCCCGCGCTGTTGGAAGGCGAGACCCAATCGCCGGTGCAGTCGCTTTGCGCGCTGGCCGACAGCGGTAACGGCATTTCCTGGAACGCGCCGATTACCGAGATCGGGTTCATGAACACGGACCTGACGCTGCAGGTGCATCGCGAACCGCGCGGTGACTGGCTGGCTTCGCAGGCGCTGTCCCATTGGCAGGGCAGCGGGATCGGCATGTCGCAGGCGGTGCTGCATGACCGTGACGGCCCGGTGGCGGTGGCGCTGCAGACGCTGGTTTTACACCCGGCGGGCTGACGCGGCGGCTCAGTCCCGCGTGGCGAACGGATCGGCCGGATACCCCACCCGCGCCAGATAAAGCCCCTGCGGCGGACAGACCGGGCCGCAGGCGGCGCGGTCGCGCGCGTCGAGTGCGGTCTTGACGTCTTCGGGTGCCCAAGCGCCTGCGCCGACCCGTTCGAGCGTCCCGACGAAACTGCGCACCTGATTGTGCAGGAACGACCGGGCGCGGACGTGGAACCGGATCTCGGGGCCCGAGACGCCCTCGGCCTCTTCGACCCGCAACTCGTCCAGCGTCTTGACCGGGCTGGCGGATTGGCAAATCGATGACCGGAAGGTGGTGAAATCGTGCCGCCCCAGCAGCAGATCCGCCGCCGCCTGCATCGCGCCCGGATCCAGCCGGTGCGCGACCTGCCACACCCGGCCCCGGTCCAGCGTTGCGGGCGCGCGCCGCATCAGCAGTCGGAACAGGTATTGTCGTTCGATGGCCGAAAACCGCGCGTGCCAATCGTCGCCGACCGCCGCCGCGTCCACAATAGCGACCGGCGCGGGTTTCAGGTGGTGGTTCAGCGCGTTGGCGAGCCGGAACGGCTCCCAGTCCTTGGCCATGTCGCAATGGGCCACCTGACCCAGTGCATGCACGCCCGCGTCGGTGCGGCCGGCCGCGGCGATCCGGTGCGGGCCGGGCTCCAGCCGGGCCAGCGCGTCCTCGATGGCGCCCTGTACCGAGGGGTGGTCGCGCTGCAATTGCCAGCCGGCAAAAGGCGCACCGTGATATTCGATTTTCAACGCGTATCTGGGCATGACGGCTGCCTAGCGCGCGCGCCCTGCGGCGGCAAGCTCTGGCAACTGTGTGGGCGCGGGCCTATCTTGGAGCGCAGGGCAGCAGGAGCAGGCACCGGTTTGGGTATTTCAACGATTGCAGACAGCCTGTTGCGCGGGGTCGAACGTGCGGGCGGGAAACTGGGTGAATCCCTGTTCGAACCGGTGATCCGGCTGGGCGTGACCGGGCTGGCGCGGTCGGGCAAGACGGTGTTCATCACCTCGCTGGTGGCCAACCTGATGGACCGGGGGCGGATGCCGGGGCTGGCCGCGCAGCAGGAAGGCCGGATCGAGGCGGCATTCCTGCAGCCGCAACCCGACGACACGGTGCCGCGGTTCGAGTTCGAATCGCATCTGTCGGCGCTGACCGGCCCGACACCGCACTGGCCCGACAGCACCCGCGCGGTATCGGAGCTGCGCCTGTCGCTGCGGGTGCGGCCCACCGGGTTGCTGGGCGGTATACAGGGGCCGCGCACGGTGCATCTGGATATCGTGGATTATCCGGGCGAATGGCTGCTCGATCTCGGGTTGCTGGACAAATCCTATGCGGACTGGTCGGCGGATGTGCTGGCGCGGATCGAACCGCGCCCGCAGGCGGCCGGGTTCCTCGCGCTGCTGGGCGACACCGATCCGCGCGCGACGCTCGACGAACCGCAGGCGCGTGCGCTGGCCGATGCCTTTACCGCCTATCTGCACGAGGCCCGCGCGGCCGGGTTCTATGACTGCACGCCGGGGCGGTTCCTGCTGCCGGGCGATCTGGAGGGGTCGCCCGCGCTGACCTTTGCGCCGCTGCCACCCGATCCCGGCGCACCGCGCGGGGCGCTCTGGCGCGAGATGCGGCGGCGGTTCGAGGCCTACAAGGCGCAGGTGGTCAAACCGTTCTTTCGCGACCATTTTGCCCGGATCGACCGGCAGGTGGTGTTGGTGGATGCGCTGGATGCGATTCATTCAGGCCCACCTGCAGTTGAGGACATGCGCGCCGCGATGACCGAGATCCTCGGCGCGTTCCGCCCGGGCCGCAATGCGTTCCTGACCCGGTTGCTGACCGGGCGGCAGGTGGAGCGGATCCTGTTCGTGGCCACCAAAGCGGATCATCTGCATCATACCCAGCACGCGCGCCTGACAGCGATCATGCAGGCGCTGACCCGGCAGGCGCGGGACCGGGCGCAGTTCGCCGGCG
>CAYGNB010000244.1:0-5087 GCA_964351135.1 uncultured Rhodobacterales bacterium
GGTTTGATCCAGTCCAGCCGCTTGCCATGTTCGCCCCAGAACCCGTCGGGGTCGGTGATGGAGGCCTTGTACATCTCGTCGTACTTGGCGGCGTCCACATGCGCGCGAGCGACGGTCTCGTCCGATGGCGGATAAACCGTGGTTTCGGGCTGCGTGGAATTCGTCATCTGAGGCTCCTCCCTCTGGCAAGTTCTTACAGGCCCGGCCCGGCGGGAATCACGCGTGGGGCAGGGCGGTTCCGTTACGTCGCGATAATAGCGAAATGTGAAAAGAAGTGAACAAATTGTTGTAATGAAAGGATTTGCCTGTAAATGTTTTTCGGCATTCTTTGGATTCTTGTAAATCTGGCACGCGGATGCTGAAAAATTGATGAAACGGCAAGCGATTGCCTGTCAAGTGGGCGACGTTACGTCAGGAATTGCTGGCGCTAACCGTGGCTTTTCGTTCATTGCGCGCCAGGGCGCAGGGTGCGACAAATTGTTTCGGTATGCATATGCATACAATACCCTTGGTTGTCTGTCGCCGAATCTTCTCTCGCAAATTGCCGGGGCTTGGCAGCGGCGTGGTGCCGGGTTAGCCTTTTTCCCAAGCGGCCCGTGTAAAGGGGCCGTGCAAAGGGAGAAAACCACATGAACAAGATGTTGACCGGGGCTGCGGCCGCGCTGCTGTCCACCGCGATGGTATCCGAGGCCGCCGCGCTGGAATGGAACGTATCCACCTGGGGCAAGCGCCGGGCCTTCACCGAG
The DNA here is from genome assembly GCA_964351135.1 of uncultured Rhodobacterales bacterium. Lineage (GTDB taxonomy): Bacteria > Pseudomonadota > Alphaproteobacteria > Rhodobacterales > Rhodobacteraceae > Pukyongiella. The sequence goes on from CAYGNB010000244.1 coordinate 747, forward strand.
CACCTCGAAAAGCTGGCCGAACTGGTGTCTGAAAAGACCGGCGGCGATTTCACCCTGAACATCAGCTATGGCGGGCTCAGCAAGAACCGCGAGAACCTCGACGGCATCTCGATCGGGGCGTTCGAGATGGCGCAGTTCTGCGCCGGTTATCACCGGGACAAGAATCGCACCCTCACCGTGCTGGAACTGCCGTTTATCGGGGTGAATACGCTGGAGGAGGAGGTGGCCGTCAGCCATGCGGTCTATGCCCACCCTGCGGTGCAGGACGAGATGGCGCAGTGGAACGCCAAGCTGCTGATGACCTCGCCCATGCCGCAATACAACCTTGTCGGCACCGGCGATCCGCGCGACGAGCTGTCGGAATTCGAAGGCATGCGCGTGCGCGCGACCGGTGGTATCGGTCAGGCGTTCGAGGCTGTCGGCGCGGTGCCGACCTCGATGACCGCGACCGAAGTTTACAATGCGATGGAAAGCGGCGTGATCGATACGGCGGCCTTTGCCCAGCACGCGCATCTGTCCTTTGGCACCATCAATCGTGCCGATTGGTGGACCGCGAACCTGAACCCCGGCACGGTGAACTGCCCGATCGTGGTGAATATCGATGCTTACGAGGCGCTCACCGATGAGCAGCGCGAGGCGCTCGACAGCTCCATCGACGAGGCCATTGCCCATTATCTGGCCAATTACGGCGAGCTTCTGGAGCGCTGGGACAGCGTTCTGGCGGAAAAGAACGTCGAGAAGGTCGTGCTGGCCGATGAGGTGCTGGCCGAGTTCCGCGCCAAGGCCGCCGAACCGGCCCGCGACCAGTGGATCGAGGAAATGAGCGCACAGGGCCTGCCTGCGCAGGAACTCTACGATCTCATGATGTCCACACTGGAACAGACGCGCGCGGGCAACTGACGCGTCGGGTCCGGGCGCGCTGGCGTGCCCGGACCGTTGCCCGTTTCACCACACGATCAGGAGACATCGGATGGCCGGACATCTCTCGGTTCTGGAGGATGACAGTGTGCTCAGCCGCCTGGATCGGCGGTTGCTGGGACTGGAACGGTTTCTTGCGCTGCTGAGCGGGCTGGCGGTATTCTCGCTGATGCTTCTGGCGGTGCGGTCGGTGGGCGGGCGCGTGACGCTGAACGCGCCATTGCCCGGATATGTGGACTGGATAGAACAGGCGATGCCGCTGATCGCCTTCATGGGCATCGCCTATGTGCAGCGCGAAGGCGGGCATATCCGCATGGACATCCTGATCGGTCGCCTGAAGGGCCGGGCGCTGTGGCTGGCGGAGCTGGTATCGGTCCTGCTGATGCTGATGCTGATGGTCGCGATGGTCTGGGGCAGTTGGGCGCATTTCCTGCGCAGCTTCGATTTCGCCGCGCCGCTGTGGAGCCGCGACAGCACCATCGACATCGGTTTGCCGATCTGGCCGGCAAAGCTGCTCGCGCCGGTTGCGTTCTCGGTGCTGTGCCTGCGGCTGCTGTTGCAGGTCTGGGGGTACGGGCGGGCCTTTGTGACCGGGGCCGAGGCGCCGGTGGCCGTGCCGCTGATCCAGGACGCGGCGGCGCAGGCCGCGGCCGAAGCCGACCAACTCGAAGGGCAGGACTAGGCGCATGGACAGCATTGAGATCGGTCTGTGGGTGACGGGCGGCCTGCTGGTGCTGGTGGTTGCCGGTATGCGGGTGGCGTTTGCTGCCGGGCTTGCCGGGCTGGCAGGGCTGGTGCTGGTGTTCTGGGCCAAGCGCGACTTTGGCGCCGAGCACTTGGGCTGGGCGCTGACGGTGGCGATCAAGACGGCGGGGCAGGTCCCCCATTCCAAGGTGGCGAGCCAGGCGCTGAGCCTGATCCCGACCTTTATCCTGATCGGCTATCTCGCCTATTACGCCGGGCTGACGCGCGCGCTGTTCGAAGCGGCGAAGCGCTGGATCGCCTGGGTGCCGGGCGGGCTGGCGGTGTCGACGGTCTTTGCCACCGCCGGGTTTGCCGCCGTGTCGGGGGCGTCGGTTGCCACCTCGGCCGTCTTTGCGCGCATCGCTATCCCCGAGATGCTCGACGCCGGTTACAACAAGCGGTTTGCCGCTGGCGTGGTGGCCGCGGGCGGCACGCTGGCCTCGCTGATCCCGCCCTCGGCGATCCTGGTGATCTACGCGATCATCGTCGAGCAGGACGTGGGCAAGCTGCTGCTGGCGGGGTTCATCCCCGGGGCGTTCTCGGCCCTGATCTACGGTCTGCTGATTGTCGGCATCGCGATGGTGTTCAAATCGGTCGGTCCGCCGATCACCGGGTTCACCTGGCGCGAACGGCTGGTGTCGCTGCCGCCGGCGCTGCCAATCGTGTTTGTCGTCGTGATCATCATCTGTTTCGTCTACAACCCGTTCGGCGGCGATGCCTGGGGGACGCCCACCGAGGGCGGGGCGCTGGGAGCCTTCGTCGTGTTCTGCATGGCGCTCTGGCGCGGGATGCGCTGGGCCGAGCTGAAATCGGCGTTGCTGGAGACCGCCAAGCTGACGGTGATGATCTTTACCATCATCTGGGGCGTGCTGGTCTATGTCCGCTTTCTGGGCTTCGCCGATCTGCCGGGGGCTTTCTCGGACTGGCTGACCGGGCTCGAAATGTCGCCGATGCTGATCCTGGTCTGTATCCTGCTGGCCTATGCGGTGCTGGGCATGTTCATGGATGCGATCGGGATGCTGCTGCTGACGCTGCCGGTGGTCTATCCGGCGGTGATGGCGCTCAACGGTGGTGAATTCGTGTCGGCGGCTGACAGTACCTTCGGCATGTCAGGGACCATGTGCGCGATCTGGTTCGGCATTCTGGTGGTAAAGATGGCCGAGTTCTGCCTGATCACGCCGCCCATCGGGCTCAACTGCTTTGTCGTTGCGGGCGTGCGCCCGGACCTGTCCGTGCAGGACGTGTTTCGCGGGGTGACACCGTTCTTTATCGCCGACGGCGTAACCATCGCGATGCTGGTCGCGTTTCCGGGTATCGTCCTCTATCTGCCGCGTCTTGCAGGATGATCGGCACGCAAGTCGCCGAGAGAGCGTCGGGATTCGCAGGCACAGGCGGTATCGGCACACGCGCCGCAACCCCGAGTTGACGCATGGCAAATCACTTTGTTTCACTATGTAAACTTTTTGTGACAGGCGCTGCAAAATTCGCCAATGAAAACACCGGCAGCCGGAATGTTCCGGTTATCCTTACTTTACACAGCGCCTTGCCTGCCGCCATTCTTGGAACAGATCGATTTTCCCGACGGTGACCGTCAGGGCGGGCAAAGCCCACCTTGCCGACAGGCCGAAATCGGGAAAGCCGGACCGGGGCCGCTGCATGAACGCGAGCCGTGGGCCGGTGGTCCAGCAGCGGGATATGACCGCCGACCGTCGATCCTACGTCGTTCCCGTTCGAGCTTCTTCCATAATCCACTCACGAGACATGAACCGGGGTCGCTGCGTCTGAATACGCAGAGTGTTCCGGGATGTCGGTACACGTGACCCGTTTGTTGTAACGAGTGCCGTCCCTATTCAGGATGGCCGGATAGAAGAGGACATTACGAACAGAACATGCATTTCATCGATCAATCCCCGGCATACAGTCTCAAGTCCATTTCCCTGGACAGGGCCATAGCGGAAGGCCGTGCGCGGCTGACGCTGGCGCCGGGTGCGGAGCGGCTGACTGCCTGTTTCCGTCCTGAACTGGAGATCGCAAATGCCTTTGACCGTGCCATTCATGCGCGGTTGAAATTCAGCGATCTCTCCACCCCGCAGAAACTCGATCTTTTGGCCGAGGAACTTCTGCCGGGGTTCTACCACCCTGAACGCCTGCCCTCGACGGGGCGGGATGTCTGGACCGTGCGGTTCCTCGTGGACGGCGCGGTCGAAAGGGTTTTGCAAATGGATGCCTCGGGCATCCGCATCATCGACGACCGGGCTTCGGACCCGGCAATAATTTTGGAGACCGATATTATGACACTTATGGCAATTCTGCGTTCGACCATTGCGGATTATCACCTGAACCCCCGCGCTGCAGTACCGACGCCGGCGATCGCCGCCGGTATCCAGGCTCTCAGCAGCGACGAAGCCTCCGAGATCCGCGGCGGCATGCCTGTGCCCGATCCGGCGCAATTCAGCGACGAGGGCGATGAGGGCGACGAAGCCAACGAGGGCAACGAGGACGACGAGGGCAATGAGCTCAACGAAGGCATCGAGGGCAACGAGGACAACGAGAACAACGAGTTCGACGAGGGCGACGAGGGCGACGAGGCCAACGAACACGACGAAAACGACGAGGGCAACGAGGGTAACGAGAACAACGAGGACAACGAAGACAACGAAGGCGACGAGGGCGACGAGG
>CAYGNB010000245.1:0-5079 GCA_964351135.1 uncultured Rhodobacterales bacterium
ATCGAAATCCACTTCGTGTACTCGACCGCCCAGGCAACCCTCGGCCCGAGCCTCGACACTTGCTTGAGCGATGCAATCGGCAATCCGCAGCTGCGCGTTGAATCCGTTGTCGCCGTGTTGGTCGCAGAGGGTGGAGCGGATTTTGCCGAGATGACCCATATCGAAGAGATCGATGGTCTGAACCAGGTGCCAAACCTGCCCACCGATCTGGGCGACCCGGTCGTGTATGCGGGGTCGACCACCGGCCCAGGCTATAACGAGAAAGGCTCTCCCTTTCAGGTGACGTGGAGTGTGCGGCCACAGGTCGTGAAGCTCGACATTGCCTCGGTCGATGCATGGTTGAAGGACAACCCCTTCGAGGAGGATCACGCCCACGGCGTTCGGAACCTTGTGATCAACCCTGATCTGTTGTCCCGGATCAACTGATTACATAACGCACGGAGGACAGGCGGTCCCCGCAGGATAGCCTGCATGCGAGCGGGCAGATGCCCTGACCGTTGCAAGGCGAAGCTCAGCGCAGCGCCCGGCCTTTCACGATTGCGTCCTTGCCGAACCGTTCGCGGATCGCGTCTGTCGCGCGTTCGGCGCCCTGTCGCCGGACGGCGTTGGGATCGAGCAGATCGCCGGAGAGATCGGCCTGTGCCTCGGGGCAGAGATCGGACAGGCCCACGCCGATCAGCCGGAACGGTCCCTTGTCCGCCTCGGCGTCGTAGAGTCCCCGCGCGGTGCGATAAATCCGGTCGGCCAGTTGCGTGGCATCCCTCAGCGTCAGCCGCCGCGTCAGCAACCCGTGATCGGCGCGCTTCAGTTTGAGCGTCACGACCCGGCCCGCCAGTTCGCGCGCCTTGGCCCGGTCGGACACGTTTTCCGACAGTCGCCAGATATGACCGTCCAGAATATCGGTGTTGCCGGTATCCTCGAAAAACGTGGTTTCGTTCGAGATCGACTTGATGGGGGCGTGGGCTGAAACCCGTCGCCGGTCCTCTCCGCGCGCCAGATGCCAGAGCCGGTCGCCCATCGCCCCGAACCGGTCGTGCAACGCCTCCTTGTTCCAGCGCAGCAGGTCCGCGAATGTCCGGATGCCGGCCCGGTTGAGCGAGTCCTGCGCGGCCGGGCCGATCCCCCAGATCAGCCGCACCGGCCGGTCGTGCAGGAAATCCGCCGTTTCCGCCTTGCCGATCACCGAAAACCCGCGCGGCTTGTCCAGATCCGACGCGACCTTGGCCAGGAACTTGTTATGCGACAGGCCAATCGACCCGGTCAGGCCCAGTTCGTCATGCATCCGCCGAACCAGCCGCGCCAGCATCACCGCAGGCGGCGCGCCGTGCAGGCGCTGCGTGCCGGACAGGTCCATGAACGCCTCGTCCAGCGACAGGGGTTCGACCGCCGGGGTCAGGTCGGCCATCATCGCGCGGATGCGTTTCGAGATATCGGCATAGACCGACATGCGCGGCTTGATCACCACCGCGTCGGGGCAGAGTTTCAGCGCCTGGAACATCGGCATCGCCGAGCGCACGCCACGGATGCGCGCGACATAGCACGCGGTGGAAACCACGCCGCGTCGCCCGCCACCGATGATCACCGGGCGGTCGGCCAGATCCGGGTTGTCGCGCTTTTCGACCGAGGCATAAAAGGCGTCGCAATCCATATGCGCGATGGTCAGGTCGAACAATTCGGGATGCGCGATGATACGCGGGCTGCGGCAGGCGGGGCAGCGCCGGGCGTCGTCGAACGGGGTCAGGCAATCGCGGCACAGGGCGGGCATGGCGGTGGAATCCACGGTTGTTCCGTGGTCCGATCCTAGCGCACCGGCGCGGGGCCGGGAATGCGGATGCAGCGCTTTTCACGAAAGACCCCCCGCTGTATCAGCGGGGGGAGGTGACGAACCACAGGAAGAAAAAGTTCGTCGGGGGAGTGTCACACTTACACTCTCGCCCAATAATTGTATCTAGCACAGTCAGGTTTTCCTGACCCTACGTAAACTTCCGCCCCCTGTGCTTTTCGAGACACATGGGATTTGGGCGTATCTCAGCGCACCGGCAAGTCGGACAGGATCGCCCGCGCGGCCGCGGCGGGATCCTCGGCCTGATAGACCGGACGACCAACAACGATGTGGTCGGCACCGGCCTTCAGTGCGCCAGCCGGGGTGGCAATGCGTTTCTGATCGCCGCGCGCCGCGCCTTCGGGGCGCACACCGGGGGTAACGATCAGCCGCCCTTCGGCCTGCGGCAACGCGCGGATCGCGGCCGCCTCTTGTGGGCTCGAAATGACGCCATCGGCGCCCGCCTCGAAGGCGCGGGCAGCCCGCTCCAGCGCGATCTCGGGCAGATCGCCCGATTTCATCATGGCCGCGTCCAGATCGGCCCGGTCGAGCGAGGTGAGCACCGTGACGGCGAGGATCTTCAGATCCTTGCCCGCCGCGCCTTCCTTGGCGGCGCGCACCACATGCGGGTCGCCATGCACAGTCAGGAAATCGAGGTCGAACTGGGCAAGCCCGCGCACCGCGTTTTCCACCGTGTTGGAAATGTCGAACAGCTTCATGTCCAGGAAGATGCGCTTGCCGTGGTCCTGTTTGAGCTCATTGGCCAGCGCGAGCCCGCCCCCCGTCAGCATCCCCAAACCGATCTTGTAAAACCCCACCGCATCGCCGAGTGCCTCGGCGAGTTCGAGCCCCTGAAGGGCATTGGCGACATCGAGGGCGACGATCAGGCGGTCATCGGACATGGCGTGGCTCCGGTTCCGTGGGGGTCAGCGTTCTTTAGCGGCGGAACCGTCCGGCTGCAATTCCGGACGATGGCCATATATCCACTCCATGTCGGGTTTTTCGGTGCAGTACATGTGCACCCAGATGTAACAATGCTGGAACAGCGCCACCACCAGCGCATTCCACGACCCCAGCACCAGGGCGATTCCCCACAGGCCCAGAAAGGCGACGCCGTACATGGCGTCCTGCGTATAGCGATAAATGCCCCCGCGCACGAGCGGCAGGCGCGCGATCTCTTCGCGGAAATGGTCGCCGCCCAGGGCGCGGGGCAGGGTGAAATGCACCAGAACGGAATGCAGCGCCCAGCCCGACAGGCCAAGCAATGCGGCGCCAAGCAGGATTTCAGGGGCGCGATGGCTCGTTATTGGCGTTGTGTCCGCCCAGCCTGTCAGCAGCACGGTCACGGGACGCGCCAGCAACAGCGGCATGAATACAGCACGCCAGACGGCCATGTCCCGGTCGCCCAGCAGGCGGGTCAGCAGGTTGCGATGCAATTGCAGCCGAAAGATCAGCGCCACGATGATCTGATGAACCAGTGCAAGTGCGATTGACAGACCGGCCCAACCGGCCGAGGTCAGCCCCAGCAGGGTGGGCGCATCGGCCGGGGCCGCGAGCAGCGACAGCGCGCCAGCCGTCAGCAGCAACGCCAGCCCGGCGTGCTGGACCTGGCCTTCGCAGATGTCGCGCCACGACGATTGGGACCGGATGTCGGCAAGCTTTGCCACGGCGATATGTTAGGGGTGGCGGGCGATCCTGTCCAGCGGGCCGCGCGGTGGGGTAGCGGCGCATTGTCGTGATTTCATGTGCTTTTCCGTCCCTGAACCCTTGAAGCGGCGGTCGCGGTCCCCAAATCTGTTTCAAGGCCCAGCGCCGGTGTGCTGCAGTGCGGGCACCGGCAGGATCGGGCGCTTGAAAAGGAGAGAACGATGGACTTGAACAAGTTCACTGAGCGTGCACGCGGTTTCGTGCAGGCAGCGCAGACGATTGCAATGCGCGAAGGCCACCAGGCCCTGAAACCCGAACATCTGCTGAAGGCCCTGTTGGACGACGACCAGGGACTGGCCAGCAACCTGATCGCCCGTTCGGGCGGCGCGCCCGCGCGCGTGGTCGAGGCGCTGGATCTCGCGATGGACAAAATCCCGCAGGTCAGCGGCGATGCAGGCCAGATCTATATGGACAGCGCGACCGGCCGGGTTCTGGCCGAAGCCGAAAAGCTGGCCGACAAGGCCGGTGACAGTTTCGTACCCGTCGAACGGGTGCTGATGGCGCTGTGCATGGTGAAATCGCCCGCGAAAACCGCGCTGGAGGCGGGCAATGTCAGCGCCCAGTCGCTGAACGAGGCGATCAACGATATCCGCAAGGGCCGCACCGCCGACAGCGCCACCGCCGAAGACAGCTATGAGGCGCTGAAGAAATACGCGCGCGACCTGACCGAGGCCGCCGCCGAGGGCAAGATCGACCCGATCATCGGGCGCGACGAGGAAATCCGCCGCTCGATGCAGGTGCTGAGCCGCCGGACCAAGAACAACCCGGTGCTGATCGGTGAACCGGGCGTCGGCAAGACCGCCATCGCCGAAGGCATGGCGCTGCGGATCATCAATGGTGACGTACCCGAAAGCCTGCGCGACAAGAAACTGCTCGCGCTCGACATGGGGGCGCTGATCGCGGGCGCGAAGTATCGCGGCGAGTTCGAGGAACGGCTCAAGGCGGTGCTGAACGAGGTGACCGCGGCGGCCGGCGAAATCATCCTGTTCATCGACGAGATGCACACGCTGGTGGGCGCGGGCAAATCCGATGGCGCGATGGATGCGGCCAACCTGATCAAGCCGGCGCTGGCGCGGGGCGAACTGCACTGCATCGGGGCCACCACGCTGGACGAATACCGCAAGTATGTCGAAAAGGACGCGGCGCTTGCCCGCCGGTTCCAGCCCGTGATCGTGCAGGAGCCGACCGAAGAGGATACGATTTCGATCCTGCGCGGCATCAAGGAGAAATACGAACTCCACCACGGGGTGCGGATCTCGGATTCGGCGCTGGTGGCGGCGGCGAACCTGTCGCATCGCTACATCACCGACCGGTTCCTGCCGGACAAGGCCATCGACCTCGTCGATGAGGCCGCCAGCCGTCTGCGCATGGAGGTGGACAGCAAACCCGAGGAACTGGACCAGCTCGACCGACAGATCCTGCAGATGCAGATCGAGGAAGAGGCGCTCAAGCGCGAGGACGACGCGGCGAGCCGCGACCGGCTGGAAACCTTGCAGAAGGATCTGGCGGAGTTGCAGGAACGCAGCGCCGAGATGACCGCGCAATGGCAG
>CAYGNB010000246.1:0-2029 GCA_964351135.1 uncultured Rhodobacterales bacterium
GTCGGGCGCGCCTCGCGCTTGAAGAAACCGCCCGGTACCTTGCCGGCGGCATAGTATTTTTCCTGATAGTGGACGGTCAGCGGAAAGAAGTCCTGTCCGGGCTTCTGCTCGCGGGCATAGGTCACGTTGGCCATCACACGGGTTTCGCCCAGCGTGGCGATCACGGAACCGTCCGCCTGTCGGGCAACCTTGCCGGTTTCCAGCGTGAGCGTTTCCTCGCCCCACTGCATGGTCTTCGTCGTTATGTCAAACATCTAGCGTATCCTGATTGGGAGCGCTCCCAGGCCCTTCCCGGGTCTCCCGATTTCGTGGCGGCCCCATTGCCGCCGACCCCTGTCCTCTGCACAACGCCGGGGTCGTAGCGTCACGTCTCAGATTCTGCGCGCATACAGGAATGGGCATGAAATTGAAAGGGGTTGGAAACCACCGCGCAACCCTTCTTTTCAGGCAAGGATCAACTGCCGGGAAATCAGGCAGCGTCTCGTCCCAGATCGTTTCGACAGGGCAACGAGGCCAGGGCCTTGCAGGCCCGGTTCGCGACACGAAAGGCGTGGACAAGAAAAACGATCACGAAGGGACCCAATGCCGGACCCAGCCTGCCAAACGGACGATGCGGTGGCGGGCATAAAAAAACACGCCCGGATAACCGGGCGTGCTGCTTGCTTTCCGTACCGGGACGCGGATGCGTCAGCGGCGCAGACCCAGACGTTTGATCAGGTCCTGATAACGGGCTTCGTCCTTGCCCTTGAGATAGTCCAGCAGTTTCCGGCGCTGGGCCACCATTTTCAGAAGTCCACGGCGGCCGTGGTTGTCCTTCTTGTGGGTCTTGAAATGCTCGGTCAGCGTAGCAATGCGCGAGCTCAGGATGGCAACCTGCACTTCGGGCGAACCGGTGTCGCCGTCCTTGGTTCCGAATTCCTTCATCACACGGGTCTTTTCCGCGGCAGTAATCGACATCGGGGTCTCCTTTACAGGTTGGAGTGGATGGCGCAGGCCGGGATGTCGTCCAGCACAGGCCCATGGAGAGTGTTCCGCACCGTCCCACCCGGAGGTCAGCCCCGGAGATTCGGTTGCGGATGGGCGCATATAGGCGGTTTGGACCGGAAAGGCAAAGGGTTCCCGACAATGCCCTGAACGCGGCCATTGACCGGTGCCGACAACAGATCATGCGGGCAGGGTCAGGCTTGGGTGCTCGCAGTCACCCGACCGCTCACCTGACCAAGGCTTGTATCCCATCGGGTCAGACCGGACGTTGCCCCACGCCCGATTTTGTCGCTGCCATGTCGGTCATGTCGGCAACATCGACGATAACGATATCGCCGGTCGTGATCGGCTCGTCACCCATAACGCGGGCGACCTCGTGACCGTCGACATGGACAGAGGACCAGCCGGGCGCATCCGGATCAGCAAGGATTTCGATCAACGGGTCCGGATTCTTGGCAAGGTCGCAGGCGATCACAAGTTGATCGGCTTCCTCCTCGAAATCGGCGAATTCGATCGGCGCGCCGCCATTGCCAGCCTCGACGATCACCGTGTCGGCCCCGTCGCCGCCGGTCACCACATCGCCCGCACCGGCACGGATAGTATCGTCTCCACCGCCGCCATTCAGGAAATCCAGTTCCTGCGCGCCCTCTTCGACCCCGTCGAGCGTGTCATCGCCCCAACCGCCGAACAGCGTGTCCTCGCCCGCGCCGCCGGTCAGAACATCGTTGCCGTCGCCACCATGCAGGGCGTCGTCCCCGGCGCCGCCGATCAGCGTATCGTCACCCTGACCCGCCTCGATGCTGTCGTCGCCATCGCCGCCGCGCAGAACGTCATCGCCATCGTGACCGAAAATCCTGTCATCGCCATCGCCGCCATCGAGATCATCGTCACCGCCATCGCCATGCAACAGATCATTGCCCGCACCGCCCATCAGCCGGTCCGCGCCGCCACCGCCGCGCAGGTCATCGTCGCCACCCTGCCCGTCAATCGCATCGGGGCCGTCGTAACCGTTGATCTGATCATCTCCGGCCCCGCCGGTCAGGGT
>CAYGNB010000246.1:2129-5073 GCA_964351135.1 uncultured Rhodobacterales bacterium
GACAAATCGACCTGATCGAGCAGATCCGGCAGGTTTTCCTGCCCTGCGTCGCCGTTGCCGCCAGCGGCATCCGCACCTTCGCTATCCGCGTCCTCTTCCGCATCGGGAAAGTCCATCATCATCGCCACACCCCCTGCGGCGACCAGGCTGAGCAGACCTGCCAGAAGAAACATGACCCCACCTCTCGTCCGAAACCGGGCCGGAGCCCGTTACCAGAACCGATAGGGAACAGACATTAAGAATCCCTTATCCGCCTCAGTCCCAGGGTTCGGGTTGCCGTGCATATGCGATATAGAGCGGATGGCGCGGATGGCCATCCTGTGTCAGACCCAGCTGGAACAGAGGCCGGCCGGTGGCGCGCAACAGCGCCTCGACGGCGGGGCCCCGATCCAGATGTGCGCCATGGGTTCCCCACGCGGCAACGATCCGGTCGGCCCATTGCGCACCTTCGACGATCGCCGCGTCATTGCCGGGCCCGACCGGGTCAGCCGCCGCCTTCATGGCGCGCGGGTCCGTGTCGCGCCAGGCAAAGATGTTGGTCACCCGGAACGCCCCGAAGCCCAACGCACGGGCGCGGCGTTCGCACCGCTCGACCGTCGGGTCGTTCTGCACCTCGGTCGCGGTCGAGGGATTGAGCATCACGAACATCGCCCGCTCGCCTTCCGGGTCCCAGGTGCGGGTCAGCGCATAGCGATACCGCTCGCAATCGGAATAGATCGCGACCGATGGCGCGTCACCCTTGGTATGACTGCGGGTGATCATGAGTCGGGCCGGTTGAACACCCGGCTCGGATGCAGTTCACCGGCCTTGTAGATGCCAACCGCGACCGCGTGGCCGTCGAACGAAGCCCAGGCTTCGTCGCCATAGTCGACATCGGCGGCCAGCACCATTCCGGGGTTGCCATTGCGCAGCCGGACCGCGCCTTCGGGCGTGCATTTCAGTTCGGGCAGATCGACAAGCCCCTGCTCGAGCGGCTGCAGCAACGCGTCGAGTTCGGGCGTACGCGCCAGTTCCTCGACCCGATCCAGCGTCACCCCATCCCCGGCATCGAAAGGCCCGGACCAGATCCGGCGCAGTTGGGTCACATGACCATAGCACCCCAGCGCCTGCCCCAGGTCGCGAGCGATGGCGCGGACATAGCCGCCCTTGCCGCAGGTCATTTCCAGCGTGACGTGATCGGCATCGGGGCGGTCGGTCATCACCAGTTCCTCGACCCAGAGCGGGCGGGCCTCGATCTCGACCGCTTCGCCGCCGCGCGCGCGTTTGTAGGCGCGCTCGCCATCGATCTTGACGGCCGAGAATTGCGGCGGCACCTGCATGATCTCGCCCACAAAACCGCCCAGCGCCGCCTTGATGTCGTCGTCGCCCGGGCGCGCATCGCTTTCGGCGATCACCTCGCCCTCGGCATCGTCGGTATTGGTGGCCTGCCCCAGCCGCATGGTAAAGGAATACGCCTTGAGCGCATCGGTCACGTAAGGCACCGTCTTGGTCGCCTCCCCCAGCGCCACGGCCAGCACGCCGGTCGCTTCGGGGTCGAGCGTCCCGGCATGGCCCGCCTTCTTGGCGTTGAATGCCCAGCGCACCTTGTTGACCACGGCGGTCGAGGTCGGGCCAGCGGGTTTGTCGATCACCAGCCAGCCGGAAATGTCGCGTCCCTTGCGTGCCATGACAGCGCCTCGCTCCAGGTTTGATTTCGCGGATGCAGGGGCCGCGTTATAGGGCAAGAGCGGCGCGGGTCAACTCGGGTCATGTCCCCCCTTGCCAAACGGTGCGTTTGGGGCTTTGCCTGAGACATGAGCGAACCCGATTTCAGCCTGGAAACCGAACTGCTGCAGCAGGGGTATCTGCGGATCGCCGGAATCGACGAGGTCGGGCGCGGCCCGCTGGCCGGTCCGGTGACGGCGGCGGCGGTGGTGCTGGATATCACCGCGATCCCCGACGGGCTGAACGATTCGAAAAAACTGACCGCGAAACGCCGGATGGCGCTGGAAACGGTGCTGACCCGATCCGCGCACTGCGCCGTCGCCCATGCCAGCGTGCAGGAAATCGACCGGCTGAACATCCTGCGCGCCAGCCATCTCGCGATGGAACGCGCGGTGGCCGCGCTGGACCCGGCGCCCGATTTCCTGCTGATCGACGGCAATATGATCCCGGCCGGGCTGCGCATCCCGGCACAGGCCGTGGTCAAGGGCGACGCGCGCAGTTTGTCGATTGCAGCGGCGTCGGTGATGGCCAAATGTGCCCGTGATCGGGTGATGGTGGATTTGGCGCAACAGCATCCGGGCTATGGCTGGGAAACCAACATGGGATACCCGTCGAAAAGCCACAGATCGGCGCTCCGAGATTTGGGGGTGACCCCACACCATAGGCGTTCGTTCCGGCCGGTCCACAATATCTTGTATCAAGAGAATTCAACAACCTCTTGATTCAAAAAAGAATTTGACCGCGAATCGGCTTTGACTCATCCTGTCCCCAACCAGTGAGAGCGCAACAAGCGCCCGGGACAGAGGCAGAAAATGACAAAGACCAAGACACGGAGCGCGTCCGCCGCGCTTCCCCTGAACACGATTCTGGCCGGCGATTGCATCGATGAGATGAACCGGTTGCCCGAGGCGTCGGTGGATCTGATCTTTGCCGATCCGCCCTATAACCTGCAGCTCAAGGGGCAACTGCACCGCCCCGACAACTCGCAGGTGGATGCGGTCGACGACCACTGGGACCAGTTCGCGAGCTTTGACGCTTATGACCGGTTCACCCGCGACTGGCTGGCCGCGGCACGGCGCCTGCTGAAACCCGATGGCGCGATCTGGGTGATCGGATCGTATCACAACATCTTCCGCGTTGGTGCCGCGCTGCAGGATGCCGGTTACTGGATTCTCAACGACGTGGTCTGGCGCAAGTCGAACCCGATGCCGAATTTCCGCGGCAAGCGGTTCACCAACGC
>CAYGNB010000247.1:0-5071 GCA_964351135.1 uncultured Rhodobacterales bacterium
CAGTGCTGTTTTCACCGATCTTTTCCCCTTTGTCTTTTCTTCAGTTTGGTGAATCGTCTCATTCGATATTAGTAAGTTGTTAACCTTTATTGATCAAAGTCCGGTTACACCCGCGATAATCGTAGCAAAGACAGCGGAATCGCAGGGCAAAACAAGGATAAGGGTACTCCACACCTGGCGGGACGGGCAGTCCGCAACCGGTCGGATCCAGACGATCCGACCGGTTCAGTTTGTAACAGGCCGGTGTCAGATCGCCACGCCCAGACACCAAGTGTCACGTTTTCGTTGCAACCGGCCCGTGTTGCGTCTAGCCGCTTCGACCAAATCACCGTGAGGGCGAGGCGATGACCGGGGCACCGGAACCGCAGACATCAAACACCAATCGCTGGATGACGCTTGACCGCGACCTGAAACGTATCGCGCGGGTCGAAGAGGCGACGGCCTATGTCGCCCGCCCGATGGTTGCGCCGAGTATTGCACTGGCCTTCATCATGCTCGCCGGGATCGCGGCGGCGGTGCTGTTCGGACAGATCCCCGTAAACATGATCGTGGTCGCCGCAGCCGGGTTCGGCGCCTACATGGCGATCAACATCGGCGCCAACGACGTGGCCAACAACATGGGTCCGGCGGTCGGCGCCAATGCCCTGACGCTGGGCGGCGCGATCCTGATCGCGGCAATATTCGAAAGCGCGGGGGCGCTGCTGGCCGGCGGCGACGTGGTATCGACCATTTCCAAGGGGATTATCGACCCCTCGGCCGTGGCCGATGCCGACACCTTTATCTGGGCGATGATGGCGGCGCTGATTTCCTCGGCGCTCTGGGTCAACCTCGCCACCTGGATCGGCGCCCCGGTCTCAACGACCCATTCCGTGGTCGGCGGCGTGATGGGCGCCGGCATCGCCGCGGCCGGGCTGGCCTCGGTCAGTTGGCCGACCATGGGCGCAATTGCAGCAAGCTGGGTGATTTCGCCGGTGCTCGGCGGTGCGGTCGCGGCGGGTTTTCTCGCGCTGATCAAGCACCGGATCATCTATCGCGAGGACAAGATCGCCGCGGCGCGGACCTGGGTGCCGCTGCTGGTGGCAATCATGGCGGGCGCCTTTGCCTCGTATCTGGCACTGAAGGGGCTGAAGCGGGTGGTCCGGATCGACCTGCCCACCGCGCTTGTGATCGGTCTGGTGCTCGGTGGTATCGCCTGGGCGGTGGCGCGCCCATTGATCCATCGCCAGTCCGAGGGGTTGGAAAACCGCAACAAGTCTCTGAAGACACTGTTCGGGCTGCCGCTGGTGATCTCGGCGGCGCTGCTGAGTTTTGCCCATGGCGCCAATGATGTCGCCAACGCGGTGGGGCCGCTGGCGGCCATCGTGCATGCCGCTGAGGCAGGCGATTTCGCGGCCAAGGTGGCGATCCCGACCTGGGTCATGGTGATCGGCGCCTTTGGCATTTCCTTTGGGCTGTTCCTGTTCGGCCCCAAGTTGATCCGCATGGTCGGCAGCCAGATTACCAAGCTGAACCCGATGCGCGCCTTCTGTGTCGCCCTGTCGGCGGCGATCACGGTGATCGTCGCCAGCTGGCTGGGCCTGCCGGTCAGCTCCACCCATATCGCCGTGGGCGGGGTGTTCGGTGTCGGGTTCTACCGCGAATGGCACATGGAACAGCGCCTGCAGGCATCGAGCGCACAGCGCCCGCCGGAACAACGCCTGCCACGCGCGGAACGCCAGCGCCGCAAGCTGGTGCGCCGGTCGCATTTCATGACCATCGTCGCGGCCTGGATCGTCACCGTTCCCGCCGCCGCGCTGCTGTCGGGCGGGATCTTCCTCGTGCTGAGCGCGGTCGCGAACTGACCGCTCAGCCGCGAATGGCGGCCGGCGACAGCCGTGACGGTGCGCCGGGTGTGCTCTCGGCCGCGCAGACCAGCTGCGCCACCCGCGAACAGATCGGTGTCGGCACGCCGTTGGCCCGGCCCAGCGCGATGATTTCGCCCTGTAGACTGCCGATCTCGGTCGGCCGCCCGGCATCCAGATCATAGGCCATCGACGTGCGCGCCGCCGGATCGACGGTCAGCATCCGCGCCGCGATTCGCGTGAACAAGGGTGTCGGCAAACGCAGAATCCGGGGCGCCATCCAGAGCGGCAGAGGCATCGTCGAGGCGACCGGCAACCGGGCGGCGCGCAGTACCGCCAATGCCTCGTCCATCTGGTCGGCCATCAGCCGCCGCCAGCCCCGGTCGAGCAACTGGTCACGCAACGCCAGTCCCGACAGCGCGTTGAGCGCATTGTTGAGGTTCAGCAGCAGCTTGCCCCGTTGCACCGCCTCGATCCGATCGGTTTCAGCGACCGGCAGGTGCGGCACCGACAAGGCCTCCCCCAGACCGCCCGGCCCGGCTGCGACGACGATGTCGCCGGAACTGGAGCGATGAAACCGCCCCGGTCCGGCGGGCACCACGTTGAAAGGGACCATGCCGGCCCGCACGTCCCACCCTGGCAGCGACGCGCGCAGGGTCGGCGCATTGTCCATGCCGTTCTGCCACGACAACACCACCGCCGTCGGCGGTGCGTGGGCAGCGATCAGCGCCGCCATTGCGGCGGTGGCGGGCGATTTCACGGTCACGATCACCAGATCCGCCCCGGCCATGCAGGCCGGATCCTCTGTCAGCGTCAGGTCGTCGGCGGCAATACCGAGGTTGAGACCGGCGAAATCGGTCAGGGTCAGCCCCTGCGCTCGGATCGTGTCGAGAACACGGCCCCGGCCCAGCAGCGTAACCTCGTGCCCTGCCGCCGCCAGAAGTCCGCCGGTGAAACAGCCGATGGTCCCTGCCCCGGCCATGGTGATACGCATCGCGGTCAGCCCCGCCCCTGTACCTTTCCAACCAGCCTGCGCGCGGTTGGGCAACGGCGCAAGGGTGCTGCGCAGATCACCGGCCCGCGCAGCGTCCCGCCGGACTCAGACGTCCAGACACCAGCGCATCACGGCCTTTTGCGCGTGCAGCCGGTTCTCGGCCTCGTCGAAGATCACCGAATGGGGGCCGTCCATCACCTCGGAGGTCGCCTCCTCCTCGCGATGGGCGGGCAGGCAGTGCATGAACAGGGCATCGGGCCGCGCATGCGACATCAATTCGGCATTCACCTGGTACGGGCGCAGCATGTTATGGCGGCGTTCCCTGGACGACTGGCTGTCATGCATCGACACCCAGGTATCGGCCACGACGAGATCGGCGCCTTCGACCGCCTTGAACGCGTTGCGTTCGATCCGCACCGCCGATCCCTTGTCACGGGCAAAGCCCATGAATTCGGCCTCGGGGTCCAGTTGCGGCGGCCCGGTAAAGGTCAGATCGAATCCGAACTGGCCTGCGGCATGCAGGAACGAAGCACAGACATTGTTGCCATCCCCGCACCAGACGACCTTTTTCCCGGCGATCGGGCCACGATGTTCCTCGTAAGTCAGAACATCGGCCATGATCTGGCAGGGGTGGGTGCGATCGGTCAGCCCGTTGATCACCGGCACATCGGCATATTCGGCCATCTCGATCAGCACGGATTCGTCGAAGGTGCGGATCATGATCATGTCCACATAGCGCGACAGCACCCGCGCAGTGTCGGCAATGGTTTCCCCATGCCCCAACTGCATGTCATTGCCCGACAACACCATGGTCTGCCCCCCCATCTGGCGCACGCCCAGATCGAAGGAGACACGGGTGCGGGTCGATGGCTTTTCGAAGATCAGCGCCACCATGCGCCCGGCGAGCGGCTGGCTGTCGTCGGCAGCGGCCTTGGGCCGGCCCAGCCGCGCCTGTTTCATCGCGCCGGCCTGGTCGATCATGCCGCGCAGGTCAGCGGCGTCCGTTTTGTGGATATCGAGAAAATGGTTCATGGGTTCGGTCCCGTGTCTGGGTGCGGGAGCGAGGGGCCAGCCCCTCGCGCTCCCCGGAGTTTATCTGGCAAGATGAAGGATCACGCAGCGGTCAAGCGCGCCGCGGTGCGATCCAGCCGGTTGACCGCGTCCGCGATCTCGTCCTCGGTGATGGTCAGCGGTGGCAGCAGGCGTATCACGTTATCAGCGGCCGGAACGGTCAGAACCTGTTCGTCATAGCCCGCCGCGACCACATCGGTATTGGCGACCCGGCATTTCAGGCCCAGCATCAGGCCCACGCCGCGCACCTCTTCGAACACATCGGGATGGGCGGCCACAAGCCCCTCGAGCTTTTGGCGCAGAAGCCCCGCCTTGCGGTTCACATCCGCCAGAAAATCCGGATCGGAGACGATGTCCATCACCGCACAGCCCACCGCGCAGCCCAGTGGATTGCCGCCATAGGTCGAGCCATGCGTGCCAGCGGTCATGGCCGAGGCCGCATCCTCGGTCGCCAGCACCGCCCCGAGCGGGAAACCGCCGCCGATGCCCTTGGCCACCATCATGATGTCAGGCGTGATCCCGGCCCATTCATGGGCAAAGAGCCTGCCGGTGCGGCCCATGCCGCATTGCACCTCGTCCAGGATCAGCAACAGACCATGTTCGTCGCAAAGCGTGCGCAACGCCCGCAGGTCGGCATCGGGTACCGGGCGGATGCCGCCTTCGCCTTGCACGGGTTCGATCAGGATCGCGGCGGTCGTATCGGTGATCGCCGCGCGCACGGCGTCGATATCGCCGAACGGCAGGTGCACGAAACCGGGCAGCAGCGGGCCGAACCCCTTGGTCATCTTCTCGGACCCGGCCGCGGCGATACCGGCCGATGACCGGCCATGGAAGGATCCGTCAAAGGCGATGATCTCGACCCGGTCCGGCTGGCCGAGGTCATGGAAATGCTTGCGCGCCATCTTGACCGCCAGTTCACAGGCCTCGGTGCCCGAGTTGGTAAAGAACACGGTATCTGCAAAGGTGGCCGCCACCAGACGGTCGGCCAGCGCCTTTTGCTGGCCAATGCCGTAGAGGTTGGAGACATGCCACAGCGCCTGCGCCTGCGTCGTCAGCGCCTCGACCAGCGCCGGATGGGCATGGCCAAGTGCATTGACCGCGATGCCGGCCCCGAGGTCCAGGAAACGTCGGCCATCCGCCTCGGTCAGCCAGGCGCCAGCGCCGC
>CAYGNB010000248.1:0-3181 GCA_964351135.1 uncultured Rhodobacterales bacterium
CCGGGTCGAGCCGTTCTTTTACCGTGTGATCGACGGCGAGGTGATCTGGGGGCCGCTGGTGCGCGGGCTGATCCAGACGCTTAAGCTGGCCGCAATCGCCGGCGTGATCGCAATTCTGATCGGCTTCGTGACCGCATTCGCCCGCCTGTCGCAGTCAATTTCCGGACGGATTATCGCCACCTGTTATCTGGAAGCGATCCGCAACACGCCGTTGCTGGTTCAATTGTTCCTGTTCTATTTCGTGCTGGCCCCGATATTCGGCATTGACCGGTTCTGGTCCGGGGTCCTGTGTCTGGCGTTTTTCGAAGGCTCGTTTGCCGCAGAAATCATTCGCGGCGGCATTCAGGGCGTGGCGCGGGGGCAATATGAAGGCGCCGACGCGATAGGTCTTAGCGTTGTCGACAAATACCGGTTCATCATCATCCCGCAATCGCTGCCGCTGATCCTGCCGCCGTTGACGGGGCTGTTGATCTCGCTGATCAAACATTCCGCCATCGTCAGCGTCATCGCGGTGTCTGAACTGACCACTGCGGGGCTGAACCTGATCGCCGATACGTTCATGGCGTTCGAGGTCTGGTTTCTCGTGGCGGGAATGTATCTGGCGGTGACCATCACGCTGTCGATCTGCGTCAGCCTATTTGAACGATCCCTGAACAAGAGCAAACGGTGACCAAGCCGTATCAAACAAATCCACAGTCGGAGGAATACAATGAAGATCTTTAATTCGGTCAAAGCCATCGCTGTTGCCGTCGCGGTTGCGGCAAGCAGCGTTGTGGCGACGACGGCACCGGCCAATGCCGAAAGCGTGCTGGAAGAAATCCTGAAGCGCGGCAAGCTGCGGGTGGGGATGTCGACTTTCGTGCCCTGGGCGATGCGCGACAACGAAGGCAACCTGATCGGTTTTGAAATCGACGTCGCTACAAAGCTCGCCGAGGACATGGGCGTCGAGGTCGAATTCGTGCCCACGGCCTGGAGCGGGATCATCCCGGCGCTGATCGCCAAGAAGTTCGACGTCATCGTCGGTGGCATGTCGATCACACCGCAGCGGAACCTGACGGTGAACTTCACCATCCCCTATGCACATTCGGGGCAGACGATGGCCGCGAACACCGAGTTGGCAAGCGATTTCAAGGAACTGAGCGACTATAACGATACCTCGGTGACCATCGCCTGCCGCCGCGGCGCAACACCGTGCAATCTGGCCGAGAAAATGTTTCCCAAGGCCAGCATAAGGCGGTTCGACGATGACGCGCAGGCGTTTCAGGAGGTGGCGAATGGCAACGCTCACGCCACCATCTCGTCCGCGCCCAAGCCCGAATTCACTGTCGAGGCCAACCCCGACATCATGTTCATGGCCAATGGCGGCGAACCGCTGAGCAGCAACGACGAGGCCTTTGGCCTGCGCAAGGGCGACGTGGACGCGCTCAACTTCTTTTCGAACTGGATCCTGGTGAACACCACAAGCGGCTGGTTGCAGGAAACCCACGACTACTGGTTCAAGGGACAGACCGCCTGGAAGGACATGGTCGCGCCTGATCAGTAAGACCCTGTGTCCGGGCGCGCGGAACCCACCGCGCGCCCGGCATCCTCTCGAGAAAGACCCATGGACCGCAACACGCCGCCGCCCGCCCCGCGCAAGAAACGATTGACCCCCGTGGACATTCTGTTGTTCGCGGGCGTTGCCGTGCTGATCGCCTATACCGCTTATCGGGTGAATGCGGTTCTGGTATATCACTGGAATTGGCCGCGCGTTCTCAATTTTGTGGTCCGCTATGATGCGGAAACCGGAAGCTATGTCGCCAATCTGTTGCTGTACGGGTTGGCAACCACGCTGCGGCTGGCGCTGTGGGGTACGGTCCTGGCGACGATCATCGGTATCGTCATGGGGTATTGGCGCACGGTCGATAATCTGACGCTGCGCATTCTCAGCCGTAGCTATGTGGAACTGATCCGCAACATTCCACCACTGGTGTTCATCTTCATCTTTTACTTCTTCATTTCCAGCCAGATCTTTCCCGCGCTCGGGCTGGACGATCTCGATACCGAGGGTCCGTTCGTGGACAACTGGTTGTTCGTGGTGCTGTTCGGCGATCCGGCGTTGCTGTCGAATTTTCTCGCCGGGGTTCTGTGCCTGGCGATGTTCGAAGGCGCGTATGTCACGGAAATCGTCCGCGCGGGCATCCAGGCCGTCGGCAAGGGCCAATGGGAAGCCGCGCGGGCCATCGGCCTGTCGCGTACCAATGTGCTCCGCGACGTGATCATGCCGCAGGCCCTGCGCAAGATCCTGCCGCCGCTGGCCGGTCAGTTCATCACCCTGATCAAGGATTCGTCCATCGTGTCGCTGATCTCGATTCAGGAACTGACCTTCACGGCAACCGAAGTCAGTTCGACCACGACCAAAGTGTTCGAAACCTGGATTCTGGTCGGCGCGATGTACTTCGTGTTGTGCTACAGTTTCGCATTGCTGTTCGGCTGGCTGGAACGCCGCGCCGCCCGCAGCCGCCGCTAGGAGACCCCTGAATGCTCGACGCTCTCCCCCGTCCGCTGGTCGAACTCCGCGGCGTGTGTAAATGGTACAACGATTTCAGCGCTCTGCATGACATCAACCTGACCGTTCGCGAAGGCGAAAAGGTTGTGGTCTGCGGTCCGTCGGGGTCGGGAAAATCCACCATGATCCGCTGCATCAATCAGCTCGAGGCGCATCAGGTCGGCACCATCGTGGTCGACGGTGCCGAGGTGAGCCCGGACATGAAGAATATCGAGCAGATCCGCCGCGAGGTCGGCATGGTGTTTCAGAGTTTCAACCTGTTCCCGCACATGACCATCCTGGATAACCTGACGCTGGGTCCGATCCGCAACCGTGGCGCGTCGCGGGCCGAGGCGCGAGACTTGGCGATGCATTACCTGAATCGGGTACACATCGCCGAGCAGGCCGACAAATATCCGACCCAGCTGTCGGGTGGACAGCAGCAGCGGGTGGCGATCGCCCGCAGCTTGTGCATGAAACCCAAGGTGATGCTGTTCGACGAGCCGACTTCGGCGCTGGACCCGGAAATGATCGCGGGAGTTCTGGATGTCATGATCGAACTGGCCGAAGAGGGAATGACGATGATCGTCGTCACCCACGAAATGGGGTTTGCCCGCAAGGTCGCCGACCGGGTCGTGTTCATGGATCAGGGCG
>CAYGNB010000248.1:3281-5070 GCA_964351135.1 uncultured Rhodobacterales bacterium
GAAATGGGGTTTGCCCGCAAGGTCGCCGACCGGGTCGTGTTCATGGATCAGGGCGAAATCATCGAAGTCGCTGATCCCGAGGCCTTCTTCAACGCGCCCCAAAGCGACCGGGCGCAGCTGTTCCTCAGCCAGTTGCTGGGGCATTGAAACCGCCTATTGCGGGCGGGCGGTGACGCTGATGAAATCAATGTATTCGCTGCTGATCTTGGTAAAGCCGTGCGGCAGCTTGCCGTCGAAGCTCAGCGTGTCGCCCGGCGCGAGGGCAAAGACCTGCGCACCGCAGGCATAGCTGGCCTGACCCTCGATCACATACATGAATACATGACCCTCGTGCTGATAACGGGGCAAGGTTCCTGCCTCGTGCCGCGCGATGCGGATCCGCGCCGACAGAAAGCTGCCGCCGGGGCCGGAATGCTTGCCCAGGAGCAGGTAGTCGTGGCTGTGATCCTGGGTGATCCGCCGCGACGGCAGGCCCTGACCGGCACGGACATGATGCACGTCAGCAGCGTTCTCGCTGTTCGAAAATAGCGCCATCACCGATACTGCCAGCGCATCGGACAGCGCCTGCAAGGTGCCCAGCGACGGCGAGACATGGCCGTTCTCGATGCGGCTGATCATCGCCGTGGACAGGCCCGCGGCCTCGGCCAGCTGCGCCGCGGTCAGCGCGCGTTCCTGACGCAGCCGGTGCAGGGCGCGGCCGACCTGCGCCTCGATTGCGGCGGGTTTGTCCGTCGCCGGTTTTCCGCCGTCTTCCATCGGATCAGCCATCCTCCTTGTAATAGCCGACCACATCGCCCTCGGTTGTCGCGCCCAGCCCGTTCAGCAGCCGGTTGGAATAGTTGAAATAGGCCACCACCTGGTTGACCTCCAGAATCTCGCCATCCTCGCAGCCGGCGATCTTCAGCGCCTCGAAATCCGATTTCACCATTTTGCCAACATCGGTTGTCAGCTTGCCTGCATAGCGCAGCAGCGCCAGGTCCTTGCCCGCGAACTCGTCCTCGGGGCGGTGCGCCTTGAGCGCGGTAAATATCCGGTCGCTGCGCGGCTGATCGCGCAGCAGGTTGCGTACGTTCATGAAATGATGGGTCAGCGAATAGGTGCAGTCGTTCAGGATCGAGGTATAGCTGGCCACAACTTCGAGAAACCAGAACGGCAGCGTGTTGTCGTCACTGTGCAGGACCGACCGATAGAGCGTCACATGGCCGTCCATGGTTTCGGGCCGCAGCGAATGCACCCGCATCACCGTGTCCACGGTGCCGTGCGGGGTGCGCGCCTTGTCCAGCAGCTGTTTCAGGCGGCCGCTGGCCTCGCTGTCGGAAATCATTCGTATCCAGGCTGACAAATCGTTTCTCGCTTTGTTGTGCGTGGGTCAGGCGGGTTCGTGCGCCGGGGCTTGTTCCGCTTCGATCGCTCTCTGCACCTTCTTGCGGAACCGCATCGCCCCCATGTCCAGCCCCAGGTTCAGATAGGGCGTGGTGCGGTTGTCCATGCCGGTCTGGACCCGCTCCAGTATCGCCTTGTCCTCGTGGAACGCCATCACAGCCCCCTCGAACATGCGCTTGCTCATCGCTGCGTCCCCGGCATGCATGTTGCGGTGCTGGAACCAGAAATACAGCGAATGCCGGTCGTCCACCGGGGTGATGAAGTTATAGGAGATATTGACGAAGGCGTTGGGCGACAGCGGCTTGTCCGGGCCGCCTTCGCCCGCCGGGGCATAGACGGACATGTTGATCGCGGTCGACGGCAGGCGGCATTCGTAATGCTGCTTGCGGTCGCAATTGTCGCTGAA
>CAYGNB010000249.1:0-1444 GCA_964351135.1 uncultured Rhodobacterales bacterium
GCGCTGGTGCGGTCGCATGTCGAAGCTTTGAAACGCAAGATGCCGCAACCGCAGGCGGCGGTGCTGGGGTGCACCCACTATCCGCTGATGCAGGATGCCTTTCAGGCTGCGCTTGGGCCGGATGTGCGGGTGTATTCGCAGGCAGGGATCGTGGCCGAGAGCCTGGCGGACTATCTGACCCGTCATCCCGGGATGACCGGATCGGGCAAGGCCAATCAATACCTGACCACGGGCGATCCGGGCCGGGTAAGTGACAATGCGACCCGGTTCCTGCGACGACGAATCGAATTCCTGGCGGCGTGAATTGCGCCGCGGACCGTTCTTTCGTAATGCATCAAACCAGTTTCTGAAGGGGTCGTGACATGACTCATAAAATCGCCATTCTGGGCGCGTCCGGTTACACTGGCGCCGAACTCGTCCGGCTGATCGCAACCCATCCCAACATGGAGATCGTCGCGCTGGCGGCCGAGCGTAAGGCCGGGATGCAGATGCGTGATGTGTTCCCGCATCTCGCGCATCTCGCCTTGCCCGAACTGGTCAGGATCTCCGAGATCGATTTCACCGGAATTGACCTGTGTTTCTGCGCGCTGCCGCACAAGACCAGCCAGGAGGTCATCCGCGCGCTGCCCCGTGATTTGAAGATCGTGGACCTTTCAGCGGATTTCCGGCTGCGCGATCCCGCCGAATACGAGAAATGGTATGGCAACCCGCATGCGGCGGTCGAGATCCAGGGTGAAGCGGTTTATGGCCTGACCGAATTCTACCGCGATGAGATTGCCGCTGCGCGGCTGGTGGCTGGCACCGGCTGCAACGCGGCGACCGGGCAATTCGCGCTGCGCCCGCTGATCGCGGCGGGCGTGATCGGGTTGGACGATATCGTGATCGACATGAAATGCGCGGTATCGGGCGCAGGCCGGTCGCTGAACGAAAACCTGCTGCACGCGGAACTGTCCGAGGGCTATCACGCCTATGCGGTAGGTGGCGCCCATCGGCATCTGGGCGAGTTCGACCAGGAATTCAGCGCCATAGCGGGGCGCCCGGTAAAGGTGCAGTTCACGCCGCACCTGCTGCCGGCGAACCGGGGAATTCTGGCCACCGTCTATTTGTCGGGTGACGCGCAGACCGTCCATGACACACTGGCGGCGGCCTATGCGGATGAGCCGTTCCTGCAGGTGCTGCCTTTTGGCCAGACGCCCAGCACCCATCATGTGCGCGGGTCCAACTTCTGCCATATCGGCGTGACCGGCGACCGGATTGCCGGGCGCACGATCGTGGTGGCGGCGCTGGACAACCTGACAAAAGGTAGCAGCGGGCAGGCCTTGCAGAATGCGAACCTGATGCTAGGTGAAGAGGAAACCGCCGGGCTGTTGCTGGCTCCGCTGTTTCCCTGACACCCGGTCTGTCGCGAGGATGCCATGAAAAGCCTGAAGAAACGCCGTCGTAT
>CAYGNB010000249.1:1544-5066 GCA_964351135.1 uncultured Rhodobacterales bacterium
TTTGCCGAGAACCAGGGTATGATCGGCACCGGTATTTACGTGAACGGTGTCTTTGAAGCCTCTGAAATATTGGCAAAACACGATGAGACCTATATGCCCCGAGAAGTGCTGGACGCGCTGAAGGAGCAGGGCGTCTACCAGGATCCGGGCGAAGGCTGAAGCCCCTTCGGGGCTGCCTCCGGCGGGAGTTTTTCCGGCAAGATGAAGCAGGGGCGTTGCGCGTTGTGCGCACGCCCCGTTTTTGTGAGATTAATGTCGAAACGGCAGCCTTCTGCGCAAGTTGCAGGAGGCAGGTTCGATGCAGGATGTACGCCAGATCGCCGAAGGGATTGTCGACCGGGAAGGCGGTTATGTGAACGATCCCGACGATCCCGGCGGGGCGACGAAATACGGCGTGACGATTCACACAATGCGCCGGCTTGGCCTGGATCTGGATGGGGATGGCGCGGTGGGCGTGTCGGATGTCAAGGCGCTGGATCGCGGTCGGGCGGTTGAGATATTTCTGGAGCATTACTACGAACGGCCGCGGATTTCGGACATGCCGGATGCGCTGCAGCCCAGCCTGTTCGATATGTATGTCAACGCCGGGGCGAACGCGGTGAAGGTCTTGCAGCGCCTGCTGGGGGCGATGGGATATGCCGTGGCGGTGGACGGTGTGATCGGACCGCAGACCATCGCCGCGACCGGGGATGCCGCCCGGTCCGATCCACTGACTCTGCGGGATGCCTATGGCGTGGCGCGTCGCAACTATTACTTCAAGTTGGCGGATGCACGTCCGGCGTCGCGGAAATATGCGCGCACCCGCGCTGGCGGCAAGGGCGGCTGGATCCGGCGGGCCGAGGAATTCCTGTCACCGCGTTATCACATGACCGGATCGGAGTTCAGCGAACGGGTGGCGAAATGGGGATGATCGGCGGCGTGATCGAGATGCTGTTCGGGGGCGGTCGCAACATTGTGCGCGAAACCGCGGAGGTGTTCCGCGAAAATGCCGAGGCTGGCGCGCAGCGCGCCGGTACGGCACATGCGCAGGCATTGTCGCAGTTTGCGGCAGAGTTCGACCGTCCCAGGCAGGGGGTATTCGATCGTTTCGTGGACGGGATGAACCGGCTGCCGCGCCCGGCGCTGGCATTGGGCACGCTGGCGTTGTTCGTGGCTGCGATGGTCGATCCGGTCTGGTTCGCGACGCGCATGCAGGGGATCGCGCTGGTGCCCGAACCGCTGTGGTGGTTGCTGGGCGTGATCGTGTCGTTCTATTTCGGCGCGCGTCACCAGATAAAATCGCAGGCATTCCGGCGCGAACTGGCCGCAGTGGCGGCAAGGGCCCCCGAGGTTGCGGACAAGGTGCGGGAGCTTGGCACGTTGCGCAAGGCGAACATGGACGAGGAGGCGCGCGAACAGTCGTCTGCAGATGCTGTGGTCGCCCAACCCAAGCCTGTTGAAGCGACCAAAACTCCTGTGATCGTCCAGAGGAGTGAAGGGGCGGGGGCGCGCCCGGCGGATCCCGATGCCAACCGCGCCCTGATGGACTGGAAGGCGCTGCGCGCCCGCGCCTGAGCCGTGGCGCGACAATGTGAACCGGGCAGGGTGGCGTTTGTGATTGGACGCCGTCCGCTATGGTTTTATACAGGGCGGCATGATTATCGAGCTTGGCCACTTCGCCCTGATCCTCGCCTTTCTGACCGCAATCGTGCAGATGGTGGTGCCGCTGGTCGGTGCGCATCGGCGCTGGGCCGGCTGGATGGCCGTGGCCGAACCGGCTGCCGGCATGCAGTTTCTGCTGACGGCCTTTGCCTTTGGTGCGCTGACCTGGGCGTTCGTCACCTCGGATTTCTCGCTGAAACTGGTGGCGATGAACAGCCATTCGGCCAAGCCGATGCTGTACAAGATCACCGGCACATGGGGGAACCATGAAGGTTCCATGCTGCTATGGGTGCTGATCGTGACCCTGTTCGGGGCGATGGCGGCGTGGTTCGGGGGCGGCTTGCCACCGACGCTGAAAGCCCGCGTTCTGGCGGTGCAGGCAGCGATCGCCGTTGCGTTCTTTGCCTTCATCCTGTTCACCTCAAATCCGTTCTTGCGGCTTGCAGTGCCGCCGTTCGACGGCAATGACCTGAACCCGCTGCTTCAGGATCCGGGCCTCGCCTTTCATCCGCCGTTTCTCTATCTCGGTTATGTCGGGTTGAGCATGGCGTTTTCCTTTGCCGTGGCTGCCCTGATCGAAGGCCGCGTCGATGCGGCCTGGGGGCGTTGGGTGCGGCCCTGGACGCTGGCGGCCTGGATGTTTTTGACCGTCGGTATCGCGCTTGGATCCTGGTGGGCGTCTTACGATCTGGGCTGGGGCGGGTTCTGGTTTTGGGACCCGGTGGAAAACGCGTCTTTCATGCCGTGGCTGCTGGCTGCCGCGTTGTTGCATTCGGCCATTGTGGTGGAAAAGCGCGAGAGCCTGAAAAGCTGGACCATGTTGCTGGCGATTCTGGCGTTCGGGTTTTCGCTGATCGGCACCTTTATCGTGCGGTCTGGGTTGCTGACCTCGGTTCATGCCTTTGCCAACGATCCCGAGCGCGGGCTGTTCATCCTGATCATTCTGGCGGTTTTCGTGGGCGGCGCTCTCACCCTGTTCGCGGCGCGCGCTTCGGCGCTAGAGGCGCGCGGGGTGTTTGCGATGGTCAGCCGGGAAAGCGCGATTCTGGCCAACAACGTGCTGCTGGCGGTGGGGTGTTTCGTCGTCTTTATCGGCACGCTCTGGCCGGTCGTCGCCGAGATGGCCTTTGGCCGCAAGCTGAGCGTGGGGCCGCCGTTTTTCGAAACCGCCTTTACCCCGTTCATGGTGCTGATCGGGCTGATCCTGCCGCTGGGGGCCATGCTGCCATGGAAACGTGGCAAGCTGGGACGGGTGGCGCGACAATTGCGCCCGGCCGCTGCGCTGGCTGTTGCGTTGGCGGCGCTGGCCTGGGCGATGCAGACCGGGCGCAGCGCGCTGGGGCCGGTGGGGCTGCTGATCGGGGCCTGGGTCGTGTTCGGTGCACTGACCGAGCTGTGGGTGCGCACGGGTCGTGCCGGTGATCGTGTCGGCCGGTTGCGGCGCCTGCCGCGTGCCGATTGGGGCAAGGCCGTTGCGCATATGGGGTTGGGAGTGACGATTTTTGCCATCGCCGGCCTGATGGCGTGGGAAACCGAGGATATCCGCGTGGTGCGGATCGGAGAAGGCTATGACGTCGGTGCCTACACGCTGACGCTGGACGGCGTGGAACAGGTGCAGGGGCCGAACTATTTTTCGACCATGGGCACGGTGCGGCTGGAACGAGGCGGGCGGCCGATTGCGATGCTGCACCCGGAAAAACGCAATTATCCCGTGGCGCGGATGCCCACCACCGAGGCGGCAATCGATTTCCGGTTCCTGCGTGATGTCTATGTCGTTTTGGGCGATCTTCAGGACGATGGCTCGTGGACGATGCGCACCTATATCAAACCGTTCGCGAACTGGATCTGGGGCGGCGCGATCCTGATGGCGCTGGGTGGATT
>CAYGNB010000250.1:0-1648 GCA_964351135.1 uncultured Rhodobacterales bacterium
TTCCTGCCCGATGTCTATGTCACCTGCGAAACCTGCAAGGGCGCGCGCTACAACCGGGAAACGCTTGAAATCAAATGGAAGGGCAAGAGCATCGCCGACGTGCTGGATATGACCGTCGAGGATGCGCAGGAGTTCTTCAAGGCGGTGCCGTCGATCCGCGACAAGATGGATGCGCTGGCGCGTGTGGGGCTGGGCTATGTCAAGGTGGGCCAGCAGGCGACGACCCTGTCCGGGGGCGAGGCGCAGCGGGTGAAGCTGTCCAAGGAGCTGTCGAAACGGGCGACGGGGCGGACGCTCTACATCCTCGACGAACCGACCACGGGTCTGCATTTCGAGGATGTGCGCAAGCTGCTCGAAGTGCTGCACGAACTGGTGGAGCAGGGGAACACGGTGGTGGTGATCGAACACAATCTCGATGTGATCAAGACCGCTGACTGGATCATCGATATCGGACCCGAGGGCGGGGACGGGGGCGGCCGGATCGTCGCCGAAGGCACGCCCGAACAGATTGCCGCCTGCGACGGCAGCCATACCGGTCACTACCTGAAGCCGATGCTGAACCCGGAGCGGGTCGCGGCGGAGTGACGGCGCCCCGCCTGCGGGTTATTCTGTATTGATGACCGGCTGCGGGAGGAGAGATCATGCGCAAGCTGCAGACACAGGGGGTGCACCACATCACCCTGACCGGCGCCGACCGGCAGAGCACCATCGACTTCTGGGAAGGGGTGCTGGGGATGCCCTTTGTCTTTGACCAGCCCAATCTGGACAACCCCGACGAAGGTCATGTCTATTTCGATCCGGGCGACGGGCGGCTGATCACCGTCTTTACCAACGAAACCCGCAAAGGCACGCCCGACCGCACCCCGACCGATCCGGGTTGCGTGCATCACCTGGCATTCAATGTGTCACAGGCGACCTTCTGGCAGGCGGTGGAACGGTTGGACGAACGCGGGATCAAGCATTCCGGCCCCCGCGACCGCGGCTTCATGGATTCGATCTATTTCAACGATCCGCTGGGCCTGCTGGTCGAACTGGCGAGCTATCGGTTCGAGCCGCCGGTCGGGTGTACCCATGCCGACGTGATGATCCGGGCGCATCGGATCCGGGTGGCGCGCGGCGACTATAATATCGACCGTATCCATCTGGCCGACGCAATCGAGGAACTGGTGGCCGCGCGCCAGGAAACCCTGTCGCAGGATCGCGGCCCCCGGGATCCGTATCGCTGAGCTCAGTTCAGGACGTCGGCCACCGCGCCGATCAGGTTGAGAACCTTGTGCGTATCGCGATTCACGCGATAGACATAATCGCCGGCCCGCAGGTAATAGCCATCACGCGGCAGCCCGTAGCGGTCGGGATAGTCGACCAGCCGGTAATCGCGCGTGATGTAATCCCCGACCGAGTAGCGCGACTTGATCTGACCGGGGGGCAGGCAGGGCACGGCTTTCTTGGCCAGACCGGGCGGGCAATGAACCGCGCGTTGCCCGACGCCGGCGTACCCGCCGGGGGCGACACGCTCGACGCGCTCGACCCTCACCTTGTTCTTGTTGCCCTTTCCTTTACCCTTGCCATTCCCGTTCCCGGCCCAGCCGGCAACAGGTGTCACGGCCAGGGCCAGGATCGTCGCGGTACAGGTCAGCAGTTTCATGGG
>CAYGNB010000250.1:1748-5056 GCA_964351135.1 uncultured Rhodobacterales bacterium
CTGAAATCCATGCCCTTGCCGTCCTCGGTTTCGACGAACCGGGCATAGAGCGCCTCGGCCAGTTCGCCCATCGGCGTATCCGCATCCGCGCTTTCCGCCGCCTGCTGGCTCAGCCGCAGGTCCTTCAGCATCAGTTCGGCCGCGAAACCCGGTTGGTATCCGTTATCGGCGGGCGATTGCGGACCGATGCCGGGGGCAGGGCAATAGGCATTCATGGTCCAGCTGTAGCCCGACGAGGTGGACACAACGTCGAACATCTTCTGCCGGTCCAGTCCCAGCTTGTCGGCCAGAGCGAAGGCTTCGCAGGTGGCGATCATGGTGACACCCAGGATCATGTTGTTGCAGATCTTGGCCGCCTGTCCGGCACCGGCGGTACCGCAATGCACGGCCTTCTGCCCCATGACGTCGAAAAGAGGCTTTGCCACGGCAAAGGCGTCGTCCGAACCGCCGGCCATGAAGGTCAGCGTGCCTGCCGCAGCGCCGCCGATGCCGCCCGACACCGGCGCGTCCACCGCCAGCAGACCGGCCTCCGCCGCCTGATCCGCCACCGCGCGCGCGCTGTCCACGTCAACGGTCGAACAATCGATCAGCGTGGCGCCCGCTGTCATGGCGGGGATCACCTGATCCGCGACGCTGCGCAGGATCGCGCCGTTGGGCAGCATCGTGATCACCACATCGGCCCCCGTTGCCGCCGCCGCCGCGCTGTCGGCCATTGCCACGCCGTCGACCGACACCTCGGCCATGTCAAAGCCCGTGACGTCATGCCCTGCCGCCGCCAGATTGGCGGCCATCGGCGCGCCCATGTTGCCCAGTCCGATGAATCCGATCTTCATCTCTCTCACTCCCCTTCGAATGTCAGCGTGTCGTCACCCAGTGGCAGCAACATCTTGTAGACCGCGGCCGATGGCGGCGGGTCGAGATCGTGCCGCCAGTTCGGGTTGCGATCCTTGTCGATGATTGCGGCCCGGATACCTTCCAGAAAATCTCCGTGTTCCATCGCGCGATGGGTAAAGCGGTATTCCATTTCCAGCGCCTGCCGGATGCTGCCCGCACTGCGCAGCCGGTGCAGCATCTCGACCGTGCAGCCCATCGAGAGCGGCGAATTGCGCCCCATGGCCCTGAGCGCATCCGCGGCAAAGTCGCTATCATCGGACTTCAGCGCGTTGAGTATGTCGGCAAGTGTGGTGCCGGCAAAAAGCGCGTCGATCTGCGCCTCGTGCGGCGCAAGTGCCCCCTGCGGCGGGGTTTCGGCTTTCGCGGCGATCAGAGTCGCGTCGCCCGTCTCTTCCAGCCGCGCGATCAGGTCGGACCAATGGGCGCGGGGGATGTAATGATCGGCAAATCCCGCGCGGATCGCGTCGCCTGCATCCATCCGGGCGGTGGTCAATCCCAGGTATTCGCCCAGTCGCCCCGGTGCCAGCGCCAGGATCAGCGACCCGCCAACATCGGGCACCAGGCCGATGCCGCATTCGGGCATGGCGATGGCCGAGTTTTCGCAGACCACCCGATGTGTGCCATGACAGCCGACGCCGACGCCGCCGCCCATGGTGAACCCTTGCAGGAAGCTGATCACCGGCTTGGGATACTCGAAGATCGCGGCATTCATGCGGTATTCGTCGCGCCAGAATTTCCGGCCATAGGCGTAATCGCCGCGCTGCCCGGTTTCGTACAATTCGGCGATGTCGCCGCCGGCGCAGAAGGCGCGGTCGCCCGCCGCGTCGATCACGACGCAGGCAACCGTATCGTCATCACGCCACTGGCGAAGGGCGCTGTCGATCTCAAGGCACATCCCATAGGTCAGCGCGTTCAGCGCCTTGGGGCGGTTCAGGGTGATCCGCCCGGCGCATCCCGTTACCCGGATGTCGATATCGCTCATCGGCTCAGCGCCCCGCGAGCAGGTGGCGCGCCGTGATCACGCGCATGATCTCGTTGGTGCCTTCGAGGATCTGATGCACGCGCAGGTCGCGAACCAGTTTCTCGATCCCGTAATCGGCCAGATAACCGTATCCGCCATGCAGCTGCAGGCACTGGTCCACGATCTTCGATCCGGCCTCGGTCACGAATTTCTTGGCCATGGCGCAGAATTTCGAGGCATCCGGCGTGCCCTGATCCAGTTTCCATGCGGCCTGGCGCAGGAAGGTACGGGCCGCCTGCAATTCGATCTCCATATCGGCCAGCCGGAACTGCAGCGCCTGGAACTGGTCGATCGGTTGGCCGAAAGCCTTGCGTTCGGACATGTATTGCAGCGTCATGTTCATCGCGGTCTGGGCCGCGCCCAGCGAACAGGAGGCGATGTTCAGCCGGCCGCCATCCAGCCCGGCCATCGCGTATTTGAACCCGTCGCCCTCGGTGCCGACCAGATTGTCCGCCGGCACCCGGCAATCGTCGAACTGCACCTGCGCGGTGGGCTGGCTCCTCCAGCCCATCTTGTCCTCCAGCGCCCCGAAACTCAGCCCCGGTGTGCCGTCCTCGACATAGAGCGTGGAAATCCCCTTGGGGCCGTCGGCGCCGGTGCGCACCATGCAGACATAGGCGTCGGAATACCCGCCGCCCGAGATGAACGCCTTGGTCCCGTTGAGCGTATAGCCGTCATTGGTGCGCTCCGCGCGGGTCTTGAGCGCGGCGGCGTCCGATCCGGAGCCCGGTTCGGTCAGGCAGTAGGACAGCACCGTTTCCAGCGTCAGCACATCCGGCATCACGCGCGCCTTGAGGTCGTCGCTGGCAAAGGTGTCGAGCATCTTGGCGCACATGTTGTGGATCGACAGGAAGGCGGCGACCGACGGGCAGGCCATGGAAAGCGCTTCGAATACCAGCGTGGCGTCGAGCCGGGTGAGGCCGGAGCCGCCACCTTCCTCGGACACGTAGAGCCCGCCAAAGCCCAGTTCGCCGATACGCGGCCACAGATCCTTGGGGATCGTGCCGTCGGCTTCCCATTGGCGGGCGTAGGGCGCGATGTGTTCTTGCCCGAACGCGTGGGCCATGTCGAAAATGGCGGTTTGTTCCTCGGTCAGTGCGAAATCCATGTGATGCTCCTCCTGCGGGCGGGATGCGGCAGCGCGGTGAATTGAACGCCTGTTTAATTCCGATTTCTTACACCAATGTTGCAACCACCGGAAGGGCGATCACAGATCGTGGTGGAACTCGTCGATCAGGTGGTGAACGACCGCGCGCCCTGCGTCTTCACCGCGGGCGCTGGCCTCGGCGTGGACACGGCGCTGACGGGTGGCGCTGTTGCCGTGCTCGACGATGCCGCGCAGGGCCGCGAGCTCGGTCAGCACGCCAAGCGCCTCGGCATCCTCGGACAGCAG
>CAYGNB010000251.1:0-5051 GCA_964351135.1 uncultured Rhodobacterales bacterium
CGTCCGACCGCGCGGCGATCTGCGGCCGGGTCATGCCCTTGAGTTCCAGTCCGAACGCGATGTTGCGGCGCACGGTCATATGCGGGAACAGCGCGTAGTCCTGGAACACCATGTTGACCCGGCGCTTGTTCGGCGGCTCGGCGGTCACATCGCGACCGTTCAGGATCACCCGACCGGTGGTCGGCGTCTCGAACCCGCCGAGGATGCGCAGCGTCGTGGATTTGCCGCAGCCCGACGGCCCGAGAAAGGTCACGAATTCGCCCGCGCGGATCGACATGTCCAGCTTGTGCAAGGCAATCGTTTCGCCGAAGCGTTTGGACACGCCGTCGATCTTCACGATCTCGTCGGTCATGGTGTCGCTCATATGCGTCATGTCCTTCATTGTCATGAGCCCTTGTTCAACCTGCGCATCGACCGTTCGGCCCATATGCCCAGCACGGCGGTGATCAGCAGCACGACACTCGAGATGGCATTGATCTCGGGCGACATGCCCGACCGAAGCTTGGCGAAGATCAGCACCGGCAGCGTCGGTTCGTACCCGCCGAGAAAGAACGACCGGACGAAATCGTCAAAGCTGATCAGCAGACAGAACACCCCCGCCCCGATCAGCGCCGGCCGCAGATAGGGCACCGTCACGCGGCAGAAGGCGACAACCGGATCGGCACCCAGGTCGCGCGCGGCGTCGATATGGCTCTGCGGCAGGGTGCTGAGCCGGGCCGACACCACCAGCATCACGAAAGGCACGTTATGCACGGCGTGGGCCCAGATGATGGCGCCCATGCCCGGTTCGACACCCCAGAGCTGCGCATAGATGCGAAAGGCGATGGCCGAAATGATGCCCGGGATCAGCGCCGGCAGGATCGCCAGCCCGAAGATCAGGCCCCGCCCCAGAAAGCTGCGCCCGACCAGCAGCACCGCGATCCAGGTTCCCACGAACAGCGAAATCGCGGTGGACCCGAAGGCGATGGCCAGCGAATAAAAGAACGCGTTGATGACCTCGGCATCCTCGAAGACCGACAGATACCAGTCCAGCGTCCAGGATTTGATCGGAAAGCCGATGAACTTCGAATCCTTGAACCCCATCATCACCATGAGGATCAGCGGCACGAAGACGTAGACGACGAAGGCCCAATAGATGAGCGACAGGACCAGACGGCTGCTGCGGCTCATTTGCGCCCCCATTTCTGCAGGTTGCTCATGATCCGGTTGAAGATTGCGGTGATGGTCAGGGCGGTGACGAACATCAGGCAGGCAAAGGCCGC
This sequence comes from uncultured Rhodobacterales bacterium, assembly GCA_964351135.1. Lineage (GTDB taxonomy): Bacteria > Pseudomonadota > Alphaproteobacteria > Rhodobacterales > Rhodobacteraceae > Pukyongiella. Next base: position 1,263 of record CAYGNB010000251.1, read on the forward strand.
ACCTGTCGGCCATTCATCGCCCGCCGCGTGGAAGAACCCCGCGATGGTTTCCGCGAACACGGTCGAGTTCGGCCCGCCGAGCAGCACCGGCACCGCATAGACCCCGGTCGAGATCAGGAACACCAGCGTACAGCCCGACGTGATGCCTTCGAGCGTCAATGGCAGGGTAACCCGCCGGAACCGCGTCCAGGCGCCCGCGCCCAGATCCGCCGCCGCTTCGGTATAGCTCGTCGGCAGTTTTTCGAGCGCCGAATAGAGCGGCAGCAGCATGTAGAGCGCGGTCAGGTAGATGATCCCCACCGACACCGAGAACCCGGTATACATGAACGGCACCGGGCGATCGATCAGCCCCAGCGTCTTCAGCACCAGATTGATTGCGCCGTTGTTGCCCAGCAGGATCATGATCGCATAGGTCCGCACGATCTCGCCGACCCAGAACGGGATCAGCAGCAACAGCAGGAACACCAGCTGGTTGTCCCGTTTCACATGGCGGGCCAGGAAATAGGCGACCGGATAGGTCAGCACCAGGGTCACGAAGGTCAGCACCGCCGAGAATACCAGCGTGCGCATGAACGGCATCACGAAAATCGCCTCGCGGAAGAAGCGGCCGTAATTGTCCAGCGTCAGGTGCTGTTCCCGTCCCGCCGTCGCCGGATAGGCATCGAGCGCGCTGACATAGAGCATTTGCAGCATCGGCCCCAGATGCAGCAGCAGCACCCAGACCACCGGCAACGCGAGCAGCATGACGAACTGGCGGCGCGGGGACGCGATCAGCACGTCGACCAGCGTATCGTATGCCGGCGACGCGGTCACCGCGCCCCAGAAACTGCGGCGCCCGTCCGCTGCCCCGGCCCTCGCCGCGACCTTGCCGGTCTCTGTTCCCATGGTGCCAGACATTCAGAATTCTCCACAACGGCAGGCTGCCCCGGCCCCGCTGAAGGACCGGGAAAGCCCGCTGGCGCCGGCCGGTCAGGCCGCCTTGATTTCCTCGACCGCGGGATCGACGAGCTTGTATTTCATCTCGTTCGCTTCGGCGCGGAAAAACTGCATGTTCGCAAGCTCTTCCTCGGGGAAGCTGGTCGCGGCACGCTCAGCTTCGGTGAGGTGCTGCGCCGCGTCCTTGTAGGTCGAGATAAAGCCCGACGCGCGCGACATCTCGGCTCCGATTTCACCCGATCCCAGGATCGCGTTCAGGAACGTATAGGCATTGTCCGCATTGGGCGCGTTGTTGACGATGTTATAGGTATAGACAAATCCATAGCTGCCTTCCTGCGGGATCGTCATCCCGACCGGGAACCCGTCATTCATCAGCGCCGCGATCGGGCCGTTCCAGGCGCAGGCCAGCGCGATATCCTGGTTCACGAACATCTGCTGCACTTCGGCGCCGCCGTCATAATATTTGCGCACCTTGGATTTATTCGAGATCAGGAAATCGCGCGCCTCGCCCACGATGCGGGCGGCCTCGTCGGGGTTGTCGAGATAGGCAACCATGTTGCCGTCATACCCCATCTTGAGCATTATGATCGACAGCATGTCCTGCAGCACATAGGCAGTCTGCCCGGCATATTTGTCCGAGAACAGGGTATCCCAGGTCCGTGCCTCGTCCGGCGACACCAGATCGGTGTTGTAGGCCAGCACTTCCATGCCCGACAGGATCGGTGCACCCCATTTGCTGTCATTGATCGTGGACCAGTCGCTTTCCGAGAAAACCGGGTTGATGTTACCCCAGTTGGCCAGCCGTCCGGTATCCAGAGGCGCCAGCAATTCGCTGCCGATGAATTGCAGGAACCGGTGGCCGGCGACGGTGACGATATCGACAGTCGGGTTCTTGGCCTCGGCCACCAGCAGGTTGAACTGCTTGCCCTGGTCGTCGACCAGGCGGACGTTGACCTTGATCCCGGTTTCGTCCTCGAACTGCTTCTTGAAATCGTCGGGCACGAAATTGTTGTAGGTCCAGATGTTCACCTCGCCACCCGCCGCGTAGGCGCGGCGCAGATAGGCCGGCGACGCCAGCGCGGCCCCGGTCATGGCCGCCGTTCCCAGGAATTTGCGGCGATTGTAGAAAAGCTTTGTCATTTCAAGGTCTCCTGTTGGGTTCTGGTTATCATTGCACCGTGTTCGTCACGGCTGTCCGGTTTTCCGCCGTCACGTCGGGCGGTGATGGCAGGCGTCCCGTGCGCAGCGCATCGCGCAACTCGTCAAGACTCATGCGTTGCAGACCGAGCGCGGGCAGCAGGTCGTTTTCAGCGGCAAAATCGCGCCCGTACATGGCCGAAAAGATCTGAACGCCCGCCTCATGCAACACGGCGGGCCGTCCGGCCATCCTGCCAAGCGCTGCGGTTACCGCAAGTCCAAAGGGCACGTCTTCGGTCACATAGCGGCTGTCGGCGGTTGCCGGACCGGTGCCGCCGCGTCCCTCGCGGTGCATCTGCTGGTTCATGTCGCTGATCGAGGCCACAGGGACGTGGAACGACAGGTGAAAATGTTCAAAGATGGTGCGAACCTTCAAGCCCAGCTCCCCGGCAATGGCCAGCCGCTCGGCGTCCAGCGCCTCCAGCAGCCGCCCGACATTCGGGGTCACGTTTGCCCCCTGTCCCCAGATTTCGCCATGTTCCATCCGGGTCATGTTCGCCAGCGCGATACCCATGTGGTTTTGCGGGTTCAGGTTGGACAGCGTGATCGCCAGCAGCCCGTCCCGCACCACGAACCGGTCGCCGAACAACGCCGTGCACAGCGCCAGCCCGGCATCGGTCTCCGCCTCGGGCAAAGTGCACAGATCGACCTGCGCGCGTACGGTGTTGACCTGTACCCGGTCCGGTCCGGTGCGCCGGCCCGTCACGGCGGTGGTGCCCCATGCGGTGATCGGCACAACGACCCCGCGCGCGGCAAGCCGTTCGGCCAGATAGAGCGCGCCGAACGAGGCATGAGAGGACACGATCACCGGCTGGCCCGGACGCAGATGGGGCGCCAGCGCATCCATCACCGCCTTGTGCCCGTACCCGGGCACCGCGATCAGGATCACGTCGTTGCCTTCGGCCAGTGCCTGGGCCGATGCCGCGACGGCCGGCGCAAAGACGATCTCAACCGCACCTTCGGCAGTCAGGCCGCGCCCCTCGCCCAACCCGGCGGTACCCGCGCCCGACGGTGACCACAGCATCGGCTCGTGTCCGTTCTGTTTCAGCAGCGCGGCACTGCCAAAGGCAATCGACCCCGCCCCGGCAATGCCCACGCGGATCGGCGCTTCGTTGTCGGCTTCGGTGGTCATGCTGCGCCCTTTCTGACCGGATCGCCCAGGATGTGCATCAGCCGGTTGGCCCAGCCGAACAACGCCGACGACAGGATCAGGTCGAAAATTTCGGCGTCGTCCAGACCCGCGTCGCGCAGGGCCTGCATCTGTTCCGGTGTCGCCTCGGACGGGGTTTTGGCCAGCGCAAAGGCGAAATCGAAAATCGCCCGGTCGCGCGGCGACAGATCGGCCTCCGCCCCCTTGGCGAACAACCCGTCGGTCACGGTGGTGTCCTTGGCCAGCTGCGCGTGGCGCGCGGCATGAACGGCGGCGCAATAGATGCAGCGATTGACCATCGAGGCGGCAAGCGCGCTCAGTTCACGCTCGGCGCGGCTCATTCCGCCCTTGTCATACATGATCGCGTTGAACAGCGGCGACCGGACTTTCAGCGTTTCAACGTCATGAGCCAGGGTCAGCACATAATCCGAAACCTTCGTATTCGACGGCGTGACCTGCAGCGCGTCGAGCTGCGCCGGGGTCGCCTCGTCCAGCTTTACCGGCGC
>CAYGNB010000252.1:0-4961 GCA_964351135.1 uncultured Rhodobacterales bacterium
GACCGCATCGTGGTCGAACCGGACGAGTCGCTGGCCGAAACCGAAGCCGTTCTGGACCTGCTGCGCCGGGATGGCGCACGGCTGGAGGCGCGGCACGATCTTTCCGCGCCGATGACGCCCGAAGCGCGCGAAGACCGGGTCCGCAGCAAGGCGGCGGTGCTGATCGGCGATGACATGGCGCACGAGGTCTGGTCGATGTTGAGCGGCGGCGGGGATGCCGCCGGGTTCGCCAGGCTGATGTCAGACTGAAACGAGGGTCGGCGTAGCGAAATCAGATAGTCAACGCCCGCGCTAGAAGGGCAAGCGCGTGATCGCGCGCGGCGGTGCGCACATTGGCACGGCCCAGCGCGCCGAATTCGACGGTCTCGGCGAATGTGGGCCGCCCGGATTTGGCCAAGCCGAAACAGACCCGGCCTTCGGGCTTGAATTCGGACCCGCCCGGTCCTGCGATCCCCGTGATCGCCACAGCCAGCGTCGCGCCGGAATGCGACAGCGCGCCGTCCGCCATTTCCCGCGCGACCTGTTCGGAGACGGCGCCGAAGGCATCGAGCGTCTCGGCCCGCACGCCCAGCATGTCGCGCTTGGCGGCGTTGGTATAGGTGACAAACCCCCGGTCGATCACGTCCGACGCCCCGGCGATATCGGTCAGCGCCGCCGCGACCATGCCGCCGGTGCAGCTCTCGGCGGTGGCGATCATCATGCCCTGCGCGCGGGCGGCGTCGAGAATGGCGGATGCAGAGGTCACAGCCCCAGGACCCCGTGCCAGAGCCCGGCCAGCAGCATCACACCGATCCCGGCGAACACGCCCGCGATCACATCGTCGAGCATTACCCCCAGTGCATCGCCGCGCCGGTCCGCCCAGCCCACCGGGCCGGGTTTGAGAATGTCGAACAGGCGGAACAGCGCAAAGCCCGCGACCCAACCGGGCCACAGCGCGGTAATCGACAGGCCGTGTGCCCAGGCGGCATAGCTGAGCGGCAGCAGCGCGATGAACTGGCCGACCACCTCGTCGATCACGATCTCGGACGGGTCGTGATCGTCGCTGCCGCGGGTGGCCTCGGCGGTTGCCCACCAGCCCTTGGCAAAGCCGGCGATGGTGGCAATCAGCAGCAGCGGAAACCCTCCGATTACATGGAACAGCCAGGCCAGCGGCAGCGCGGCAAGCGAACCCCAGGTGCCAGGGGCGGGGCGCAGATAGCCGACCCCGCCCGCCGTCGCGATCAGGCGCGCCCAGCCCTTCATGCCGGCACCAGCAGCGCGGTGGCCTGTGCGGCGATACCCTCGCCCCGACCGGTGAAGCCCAGCCGTTCCGATGTGGTCGCCTTGACCGAGATCTGCGCCCGGTCCAATGCCATGATGTCGGCCAGGGTGTCGCGCATGGCCTGCGCATGCGGCCCGATCTTGGGGTGTTCGCAGATCAGGGTGCAATCGACATTGCCGATGCGATACCCCATCTCGCCGGCCAACCCCACCGCGTGGCGCAGGAAGATATGGCTGGCAGCGCCTTTCCATTGCGGATCTGAGGGCGGGAAATGCTGGCCGATGTCCCCCTGTGCCAGGGCGCCATAGATCGCGTCGGTGATGGCATGCATGCCCACATCCGCGTCCGAATGCCCCTGCAATCCCCGGTCATGCGGCACGGCCACGCCGCAAAGCGCCACATGATCGCCCGGTCCGAACCGATGCACGTCGAACCCGTTTCCCAGCCTGATATCCGGCCCCGCCATCTGACGCCCTCGCAATAATTGTTCCGCCCGCGCGAAATCGCCGGGCAGGGTTACCTTCAGATTGTCCTCGTCACCGGGAACGATGGCAACCTCGATCCCGGCCAGCCGCGCCACCTCGACATCGTCGGCCGCGCCGCCGGGATGTGCCGCATGGGCGGCGCGGATCGCCTCGAAATCAAACCCCTGCGGCGTTTGCGCCCGAAACAGCCCCGACCGGTCGCTGGTGCCGGTCACGCGGCCCTCTGACCCGGTCCAGAGCGCATCGGTCACCGCCAGCGCCGGAGCGGCACCGGGCGCGCTGTCGAGCGCATCGATCACCGCGCCGATGACCCGGGGACTTACGCAGGGGCGGGCGGCGTCGTGTATCAGCACCTTTGCCGGTGCGACGTCGGCCAGCGCCGCAAGCCCGTTGCGCACCGATGCCGTCCGGTTCTCACCGCCATGCGTGAGCAAACAACCGTCAAAATCCGAACCAGCGGCGAGGCCCATGTCGTCGGTATGGAGCACCACAGCCACTGGCCCTATACGCGGCGCCGCGCGGAACGCGGCGATCGTGTGCGCCAGCATCGGGCGGCCTGCGATCTCGCGCCATTGTTTCGGGCGACTGCCCCCGGCGCGCGTTCCGCGTCCCGCGGCGACGATCAATACGGCTATGGTCATGAGCGGGTCCGTTCCGTTGGTCGCGGCCGGTTTAGGCTGAGAAACCCGGACAGGCAATTGCCCCCGAACCGCCGCCTAAAAAATAGGCATACGCCCGAAAACATGGCGAGATGGCCGGTTCCACGCATTGAAGCCGCGCCGACCGGGCGCTAGAACCGTCTTCGTTGCACAAGGTTGAGGCTCATGCCCATCACGCTCGGCTCCGCCACATTGACCCCGCCCGTGATCCTGGCTCCGATGGCCGGTATCACCGATCGGCCCTATCGCGATCTGGTGTCGCGGTTCGGTGCCGGGCTGGTGGTCAGCGAAATGGTCGCCAGCCAGGAAATGGTGCAGGCCAAGCCGGGTGTGCGCGAACGGGCCGAACTGGGCGTGCAGGTGGCCGGAACGGCGGTTCAGATCGCCGGGCGGGACGCCGGGTGGATGGCCGAGGCCGCGCGGCAGCTTGCGGGGCAGGGTGCTGCGATCATCGACATCAATATGGGCTGCCCGGCCAAGAAGGTGACCAACGGCTATTCCGGCTCGGCACTGATGAAAACGCCGGATCATGCCTTGCACCTGATCGAGGCGGTCGTGGCGGCGGTCGATGTACCGGTAACACTGAAGACCCGGCTGGGCTGGGACAACGAATTGCTCAACGCGCCCGAGATTGCACGCCGCGCCGAATCGGCGGGCGTGCGGATGGTCACGATCCACGGCCGCACCCGGTGCCAGTTCTACAAGGGCACCGCCGACTGGGACGCAATCCGCGCGGTGCGGAACGCGGTTACGATCCCGGTGATCGCCAATGGCGACATCATCGACAGCGCGGCGGCGCGCCGGGCGCTCGACGCGTCTGGGGCCGATGGCGTCATGGTCGGGCGCGGCGCGCAGGGAAAACCGTGGCTGCTGGCGCAGATCGCCCACGATCTCTGGAACACGCCCGCGCCGATGATCCCCCGGGGCGAGGCGTTCACCGATATGGTTTCGGCCCATTACGAGGCGATGCTCGGGTTCTACGGGCGCGACCTTGGCCTGCGCGTCGCGCGCAAGCATCTGGGCTGGTACATGGACGAGGCGGGCACGGCCCCGGCGCTGCGCCGTGCGGTGCTGACCGGGCGCGACCCTGCTGCGGTGCTGCGCCTGCTGGGCGATGCTTTGACGTCGCCGGGGCAGGTGGCGGCATGACCCCGGACAGTGTGATCTGGGCATCGCTGCCGGTGCCGGCATTCCGGATCGACCGGCAGGATCGGATCGTCGATGTGAACCCTGCCGCCGAAGGATTCCTGAACGCGTCGTGCCGTGCCGTAGCGGGTCAGCCGGTCTGGGACCAGGTGGCCGTGGACGCCCCGATTGAGGCTGCGCTGGAACGGTCGCGGCGCAACGGCACGCCGCTGTTCGTCAATGACGTGCAGATCGGCACCGGTGAACGGGCGCCGATGGAATGTTCGCTGCAGGTCGCCCCGCTGACGGCGGGCGATGGAGAGATGATCCTGCTGATCTCGCCCCGCGAACTGAGCGGGCGGATGGCCGGGCCTCATGCGGTCAGTTCCGCCGCGCAATCGGCGATCGGCATGGCCGAGATGCTGGCGCATGAAATCAAGAACCCGCTTGCGGGGATTACCGGTGCCGCCCAGCTGCTGAGCATGAACCTGGATCGTGACGACCTCGAACTGACCGATCTGATCGTGTCCGAGAGCCGCCGGATCGTCAAACTGCTCGAACGGGTGGAACAGTTCGGCAATCTCAGCCCGCCGGAACTGGCGCCGGTCAACCTGCATGATGTGCTCGACCGCGCCCGGCGGTCCGCGCTGGTCGGGTTCGGGGCCCACATGACCATTGTCGAGGATTACGACCCGTCGCTGCCCATGGCCTGGGGCGATGCGGACCAACTGTTGCAGGTGGTTCTGAACCTGCTCAAGAACGCGGCCGAGGCGGCCGACGGCCAGGGTGGCACGATCCGGCTGCGGACCTATTTCGAGCACTCCTTTCGCCTGAGGCGGTCCGACGGCACCGGCCATTCCCTGCCGTTGCAGGTCGAAATCATGGATGACGGGCCGGGGCTGCCCGACGCGATCCGCGACCGCGTGTTCGACCCGTTCGTTTCGGGGCGCGAAAACGGCACCGGATTGGGGCTGGCACTGGTGGGCAAGATCGTATCCGACCATGGCGGCTGGATCTCGGTCACCTCGGTGCCGGGCCGGACCGTGTTCCGCCTGTCCTTGCCCCGCGCCCGCACGACTCAGATTGAAAACAAGGAAACGACCTGATGGATGGCACCGTTCTTGTCGCCGACGACGACCGCACGATCCGCACCGTTCTGACCCAGGCCCTGACACGGGCGGGCTGCAAGGTGCATGCCACCAGTTCGTTGACGACGCTGATGCGCTGGGTGGGCGAAGGCAAGGGCGATGTCGTGATCTCGGATGTGGTCATGCCCGACGGCAACGGGCTGGAGATGCTGCCGAAGATCTCTCAGGACCGGCCCGGCCTGCCGGTGATCGTGATTTCGGCGCAGAACACGATCATGACCGCGATTCAGGCGGCCGAGGCGGATGCCTATGACTATCTGCCCAAACCGTTCGACCTGCCGGA
>CAYGNB010000253.1:0-4919 GCA_964351135.1 uncultured Rhodobacterales bacterium
CGTTCGTGATAAGCCCCTTGCGCAAGGGCCAGGGTTTCGCCGGCGCGGATGCGTTCGTCCTGCAACATGGCGGCCGCCTGCGGCACAGAATCCCCCACCTGCCGGGATATCTCTTCGTAAACGCTCAGCGGGCGCACCACACGCAGACCCGGCCGCGCGAAATCGAGCTGCACGAGAACCGGATCCGCCGTTTCGCGAAACTTCTGGATCGCCCGTTCGATCAGCATCGACTTGCCCAGCCCCGGCGCACCGGACACGTGCAGCGCCGTCACGGGCGCATCCGTCGGGGTTTCCAGCCAGTTGCAGATCTGCGTCAGTTCGGCGTCGCGGCCAAAGAAGCCTGCCGCCAGCTTCCTGTCGCTGCGGCGGATCTGCTTGGCCATGTTTGCCGCCGATGCCAATGTCGGCAGAATGTCGAAACCGGGCGAGGAAGGTCCGGCCTTTTCGACGACGGCCACGGCCTGCTCCAACTCGGACAGATCGCTCTGCTGTGCAGCCAGTTGCTGCAGCTTGTCGCGGCGAAACGCGCCCGCCCCGCTGCGGGCCTGAACGATCAGGTTGTCCTCGGCGTCCGACGCCTCGACCTCATCGGGTTCCAGTGCCGCCAATACCTTGCGCCGCACCGACGGGCGCATTTCCCATGTGACGTTTCCCTTTTCCTTCGCCGACACCACCATGCAGTCGGCTTCGAGCGCCGACATCGCCTCGGCCATCAGCAGCGGATCGGCATAGAAGGCCTCGCCCGCAACCTCACGTAGTGCCTCTGCCGGGTCGAACTGGCCCGACAACGCCGCATGCCGCCGCAGATTGGCCACCAGCATGTCGAGTTCGGGGATCGGGTCGCTCATGCCATCCTCAATCGCTTGCGGGCCGCGTTTCGCAGATTGTCCGCTACCGTGCCGATATGTTCCACATCATACACATGCTCTCGTAACTCCGGGATGTCCGCCAGCGCGTCGTCGACCAGATAGTCCAGTGCGCCGCCTTCCCATCCGAGCGCGAGCGTCCGGTTCATCTCGATTGCCGTCTGTTTGACATCTTCGCGGCTGAAATGACCGCGCATGTAATCCACCATCAGACCCGCCGCCGTCGCCTGCAACGCTTCGGTCGGATTGCCGAAACCGCGCGGTGGCAAGGTGTAGGTTTCGAACCCGGCGAGGACGATCCGCAGATCGGGCTGCTGGAGCAACGCCTTCAGCAGATGTTCCAGCTGGATCTGCGCAAGACGCGGCAGTTCTGTCGGCGGGGCTTCGAAATACAGCCACAGAGGCCGCTCTGTCGTCGCGGCACGATCCTGCAGGCGCGCAGCGAGACCGCGCGCGCGCGCCTGTTCGCCCATCGCGCCATAGCCCGCTGCCGAAACGCTGCCAAAGGCCAGCTCGGCGACTTTGCCGGTCAGATCGGGGATCTCAAGTCCGGTCGGAATGCGCAGCGTGTCGAACGCGCTGCCGTGGGCCGAAAGGAATGCGCGCAGCAAACGATGGCTGAAACTCATGCCCTCGGTCCGCGCCGTGCGCGTTCGCTTGATCCAGACACCCCGCAGCATCGGCGCGCGGTCCTGCACGATCATGTCGAGCGCATCGAAAAACCCGTTGCGGCCGATAACCAGATCGCCGCCGAGCGAACCGTCGACAGACCACAGACGAACAGGCGGCACATCGCTTTCGATCTGCGCACGGAACCCCGGATGCCGCGCAAAGCGGGCGTAGGGCACGATGCGCCGGAACGCCTGCCACCGCCCCTGGTGCAATCCGATGAACCGCAGCTTGCGGTCGAAACCCGGCCCGCCCGACGACCCGACCTCGGTATTCACGTTGTGGATCTCGCGCAGCGCCTCGGGCCCGTCCCGCCGGATCTTGCCGATCGCGATACCTTTCGGGTTACCTCTCGGATAGTGGATCAGAACGAAACGATGCGCCCCCTGATCCAGCTCCACGTCCTCGACCGGCGGCAGGTTCATCGGCTTTACGATCTGCCCCAGAGGACGGTGAAGCCGTAGCAGCGCCACGTCGCAATGGGTGGCCTTGGCCGAGGCCGGGGGCAGCCGCCCTGCCCGTTCGTCATCGTGACACGGCAGCCACCAGACCGGTTGCGCCGCGCATTCACCACCGGGACATTCGACTTCGATCCTGGAGGACACAGGGCCGGCCTGGCCGTTCGCCGCCGTCACCTCTTCGACGACGTGATCGGCGGTGATCACCAGCCGGGGCGAAATCAGCGCGCCGCTACCCTTGACCTGCCCATCGACGAGGATCCGGCAGCGATACGCCTTGGCCTCCATCGCGAACCTGGCCATTTCGTCGAACCCGAAATCGTCTTCGGCCACATCGCCGATCACCTCACCGCCGAAATCGTCGTCAAACCTCTCGCGGTCATCCGCTTCTTCCTCGGGGAGCAGGTCTATGCCGTGACCGCGGAAGACCGCGACGAAGCGCTCGGTCATGTCGTGGTTGGTCAGCGCGGTCAGCAATAGTGACGCGGTGGTGAATATGCCGTTGCTGCTGTCGGCGACCACACGCAAGGCTTCGAGGGTCACCGGCTTGTCGTGATCGGCATAGATCGCTTCCAGAACGTCACCGGTCAGCGCCGCCTGGTCCCGCAGAACCGGGGCGAGATCGGCTTCTGTCAGCTCCACCGCCATGCTGTTATCCGTTCCACCGATGGTGCCGCGACCGGCACCTCAATACGCGGCCAGCGCGGCCCGCAACGCGGGTTTGTCCGCAATCGCACCGGCCAGCGCCTCGCTGGGCGCGTCCGGCGCCGGCGGCGCTTCGTCACCCAGCATTTCAGTAGCGCGCGCACGGGCGCCGGCGCGATAGCTGCGCCAGATCATTTCCGCGGCATAATCGGCCAGCGCGGGGTCGAACTCAGCCGCCGCATCGGGGGCATTGTCGGCCAGGTGCGACAGCAGGATGTTGGCCGTGCTTTCGGTGCCGGTGGCGGGCAACTGGTCGTCCCCGGCCGCCTCGGTTCCGGTGGCCGACAGCGGCAGCTTGGTCAGCAGCGCCCGTTCGGCATCGAGCACGCCAGCCCCCAGATTGGTCGCGCCGCCCCAGACCGGGGGTTTGCTCATGCCCTTGGTGACACAATGCAGCCACATCGCCTGCACGGTCGTTCCCGCCGCGTCCGCCTTGGCCTTGAGCGCGGCGCGCCCGCCGTGACGGGCAACCCAGAGCGCGGCAACGCCCGAGGTCAGCGAGGTCGCCAGCGTCGTCCCCTGCGCCGCCTTGATCCCGTTATTGGGATCGCTGGCCTTGTTCTTGGCCGCCCCCCAGACGTTTTCGCCCGGCGCGGAAAAGGACACCGACGGCCCCCGCCCGCTGCGTTTCCACGGGGTCAGGTTTCGGGTCAGCGCGGCAACGGCGGTGCAGAGCCCATAGGGCGCATAGGCCGCCGGAAACACCACGGCGGGCCAGCAGTTTCCGGCGGCGCACACCACCACCACTCCGGCCGCGACCGCATCGCGCAGCGCCTTTTCGGTCGAGGCGACGCGGGTCGCCCCCCCCTGCGCCATCGCGATCACATCGACCCCCTGATTGACCGCATGGGCAATCGCCGGCGGCAGCGTCTTCTGCTTGAAGTTGATCACCGATTTGATGGCGCGGATCGGCAGCACCTTGGCCTCGGGCGCGGCGCCGGTCACGCCGCCCTGTCCCGGCGGCACGTTGCCGCTGGCATCGGCGTCGCCCCGGCTGGCCACCACCGACATCACCAGCGTGCCATGCCCCGGATGGGTCAGCAGCCCCCGCGAGAAGCGATCCGACGCGTCGGTGCCGCCTTCGACCAGATTCAGATGCCCGCCCGACGTCAGCACGCCGTTCAGTTCCTGATGGCTGGAATGGCCGGTGTCGATCACCGCGACGACCGATCCCTGACCACGGGTCCGCTGCCAGGCTTCGATCGTGTGAATCATCGGGTGCACCCACCCGAAGGGCAAGGTGCTGTCCTTGGGCGTCGAGCAGGTGAACAGCCCCGCCTCGGTCGTGACCGCGCCTACGGCGGCGGCGCCATAAAGGCTGTCGGCCAGAACCGGATTGGCCTCGGCGGCGCCCACGGCCTGACGCAGTTCCCGGGCGAACTGGAACACCTGCGCCTCCTGACCCCGTTCACGGACGGCCGGGAAATCGACGAAATGATAGCGGTCGGCCTCTTCGCCGAACACCGAGGCCACCTGCCCGCCGCTGTCGGGCAACGCCTCATCCAGCCGTTCCTGAACCTGCGCCGCACTCAACGGTTGTTCGAATACCAGCTCGACGGTCAGTTCCTGATCCTCGCCGGGCGCCTCGGCACCGCGCAAGGCGGCAAATGTGTCCTGCAGCATCGCCAATCTCCTGAAGTATGCAAAAAGCTATGCAGAACAACTTACACGAAAATTCGCGGCTTCTCTACCCGTTTGCCAGTCCGATCAATACGATGCCCGCCGCCAAGATCACGGCGGCCAGCAGCCGGTTTCCCCTTGGCCCCTCACCGAACCACAGCACGCCGATAACCGCGGCAAAGATCACCGAGGTTTCACGCAGGGCCGACACGATGCCCAGCGGCGCCAGCGTCTTGGCATAGAGCACGAGCGCATAGGCCGCGCCCGAAATCACGCCACCGCCGAACCCCAGCACCGCCGTCCGCCGCGCCATCGCGCGCACCCGCCCCCACCGGGTGACAAAAATGAACGCGGCCACGATCAGTTCGGCCACGAAAAGCCAGCCGATGTACCCCAGCGGGCTCCCCGAGGCCCGGATGCCGATCCCGTCGACCAGCGAATAGGCGGCGACGAACCCGGCGGTCCCGAGCGCGGCCAGCAATGCGGCCGGCGGCAGCGCACCAGCGAATAATCCCCGAGTGAGCACCATGATCCCGGCCGAAACCGACAGCACACCGGCCCAGGCCAGCGGCGGCAGCGTCTCATCCGCCCAGACCTGCGC